>JBOHYV010000025.1:0-14956 GCA_050738135.1 Rhodanobacteraceae bacterium
GCGATATCCGGGATCCAGTGTTCTTATGCTTCAACGTGTTACGCGAAAGACTCTGGACTCCCGCTTTCGCGGGGATGACGACAATTGGATTGATCAGTCCTTCCTTAGCATTCGCTTTGCATTTGCTTTGCACGCGCGTGCCTTTGCAGCGCGCAAGGCCACCCCTTCGGGCCGATGCATCGGACATGCGGATATGGTGACCGGATGCGTGCGGTGCTAGCTTGCGTGCACTCGAGCCGTGGTCACCCCCGCATGAAGCTTTTGTTGGTCGATGATTCGGAGCGTCTGCGCACTTCGCTCGCGCGCGGCTTGCGTGCGGCCGGGTTTGCCGTGGATGTCGCGGGTAACGGCATCGAGGCCAACGGGTACCTTTTCGGTTACAGCTACGATTTCGTGGTGCTCGACCTCGGCTTGCCGCAGCTCGACGGTTTCGGAGTCTTGCGGGCATTGCCGGCGGGAGGCGAGCGACCGCGGGTGCTGGTACTGTCCGCGCGCGATCGGGTCGTCGACCGTGTCGATGCATTGAATGCCGGCGCGGATGACTATCTGGTCAAGCCCTTCGCGTTCGAGGAATTGGTCGCGCGCTTGCACGCGCTGGCCCGCCGTCCGGCCGAGACGCACGCGGATGTGCTGGAGCATGCGGGGGTGCGTCTGGATGCGCAGGCGCATCAAACCCGGGTCAACAATGCAACGTTGAACCTGACGCCGCGCGAGTTCGCGTTGCTGGAGCTGTTGCTCCGCCATCGTGGACGCGTTTTCACACGCACGGCGATCCTTGAGCGAATCGCCGGCAGCGCCAGTGAAGCTTCCGACCGCAGCATCGAAGTGGTGGTGTTCGGCCTGCGCCACAAGCTGGCCGAGGCCGGTTGCGCTGAATTGATCGAGAACCGGCGCGGAGCGGGGTATCTGATCGCGTGAATTCGCAAGCGAAAACGTTCTCGCTGCGCTCGCGCCTGACACTGTTGCTGGCGCTCGTGGTGCTGGTCGTGTTCGGCGCCGCCGCGAAAATCGTGGACTGGCGTGCGGACACGGAAATGCAGCAACGCTTCGACGCTTCGCTGCTGGCGCGGGCGCAGTCGCTGGCGGCACTCACCCAGATCGAAGACGGGCGGATCGTGGTGGACGCGGACAATGCCGCCACGGCGGTATTCCCCGGCAATGCCAACGCGAGCTGGTACCAAGTGAGTTGTGGGGGGGCCGTGGTTGCGCGGAGCGCGGAGGTGCCGCCGCCGCTCGCCACTGGACCACAGCCGGCGTTCGCCGATGCGGAGATTCGCGGGGGACGCACGTTGCGCGTCGTGGCGTTTCGATTTGCGCCCACCATTGAAGACCAGAGCGCCGTTGCGCCGGGCACGCCGACCTGCCGATTGAGATATGCGCTGGACCGCGGGCCCCTGGACGGCATCCTGCATACGTTGGATTTCATCCTGCTCGGCAGCCTGCTCGGCGCGTGCGTGCTGGTGATTCTGGTGACTCCGTGGCTGGTTCGCCGAGGTTTGCGCCCCCTGACGGCGCTCGACAATGCGATGGCCGGGATCGGCCCCGATGAGCCGGGTGGGCGCCTGCCCACCAGCGGCACGACCGAGCTGGCGCCCCTGGTCGCGCGCATCAACGAGGTGCTGGTGCGCATGGACGCCGGCCTTGCGCGCGAACGTCAATTCGCGTCGGGACTGGCACACGAGTTCCGCACGCGGCTCGCGGAATTGCGCACGCTGGTGGATGTCGAGACGCGCTACCCGAGCGGTCCGGACATATCCAGCCTGCTGGGCGAGATCGGCAGCATCGGGGGCGAGTTGGAAGCAACGGTCACTGCCCTGCTGCAATTGACCCGCATCCAGTCCGGCATCGAACCGTCGCGCCCTGAAAGCGTTGCGTTGACGCCGTTGTTGGCGCGACTATGCGCACGGCATCAGAACGCCGCGAACATGCGCGGAGTGCACATCGAACCCGCATTTGATCGTGACGCGTCGTTCACGATCAACGTTGACCGCGCGCTGTTGGAGATCGTGGTCAACAACTTGCTCGACAACGCCGTAGCCTATGCACCGAAGGGCAGCCCGGTCCTGCTGCGCGGGGGGCGAGACGGGATCGCGGTATGCAACGCCGCGCCGGCCTTGCATCAAGACGACCTTGCCAATTTCGGCCAACGCTTCTGGCGCAAGGGCGCGCAAGACGCGGGGCATGCCGGGCTCGGGCTCGCACTGGCCACTGCGGCTGCGCGGGCATTGCGGATGTCATTGTCATTCGAAATGCACGCTGGCGTGCTGCACGCGACGGTGCGCTGGACCATGTAGGGCGGACACCGTCCGCCAATCGCATGCACGACGGAAGGCTGCACGGCGGACGGTGTCCGCCCTACAGGGAGCAACAGGCTATTCAGGCCCCCGGCGCCGCATCGCCAGCGAATAAAGCACCGGCATCACCACCAGTACCAACGGTGGCGCAGCCAGCATGCCGGCGATGATCGCGACCGCGAGCGGCTGCTGCATCTGCGAGCCGCGGCCGATCGCCAGCGCCAGCGGCAATAGCGTCAGGACCATCGCGATGGCGGACATCAGGATTGCGCGCATGCGGTTGCGGCCGGCTTCCAGCAGCAGGACACGCAATGGCGGCGGCGCCTCGCTGTCGGCCTGGGCCTCGGCTTCCGCGAGCTCGGAGAAATAGAAGATCGCGAGCTCGGTGACGATACCGACGATCATGGTCATGCCCATCATCGAGGAGATGTTGAGTTCGATGCCGGTCACCCACAGTCCGATGAATACTGCACAGATCGCGAGCAGCGGCTGGACCAGCACCACGATCGCGGCGCGGAAGCTCTCGTAGAGGAACAGCAGCAGCGTGAACACCAGCGCGATGGCGGCCACCAGCACGATGGTCAATCCGCGAAACGCGATCTGTTGCTGCTGGTAAAGTCCACCCAACTCGTAATACATGCCTGGCGGCAGTTCATGCTGGCCTGCAAGGGCCTGCCTGACACCGTTCGCCGTCGCGCCGAGGGAGCGCCCGCTGATGCGAGCAGTGACCGCGACCATGCGTTTCAGGTTCTCGTAGTCGATTTCAGGTTGTCCGCTCTGCTCTGCCACGGTCGCGACCCGCGACAGCGGAAACACATTGCCGTGTCCGTCGCTGATGGGCAGTGCTTCCAGTTGCCCGATCTCGGCACGGTCGTTGGGCGGTACCCACACCCGCACCGCGACCATTTTCGGGCCTTCTGGCAACTGCGCCGCGACGGTTCCTGCCACCGCCGTGGCCACCTGGCTGGCGACGGTTTGGGGGTCCACCCCGAGCAACGCGGCCTTGACCGGATCCACGTGCACTTCCAGCGCATCACCCGCGGGGTTGATGCCGTCGCGCACGCTGACCACGCCGGAGACCTTGCGCAGTTGCGCCGCGACCTTCTTTGCAGCGGCATCGAGTTGCCCAACGTTGTCCGAGAACAGTTTGACGACGATCGGTTGCGGCGCCGACGTGAGATCGCCGATCATGTCTTCGAGCAGTTGCGAGACGTCCACATCCAACCCGGGCACCTTGGCCGCGACCTCCTCACGGATGTGTTCCATCACCACCGAAGTCGACGGCCGTGCAGCGTTCTTCAGGCGCACGAAGAAATCGCCACTGTTGGCCTCGGTCAGGCCGCCGCCGAGTTGCAGCCCGGTGCGCCGCGACCAGGTGGACACGTACGGATCGGCGGCCAGGATTTTGCCGACTTTTTCGAGCAGCCGATTGGTTTCCTCGAGCGAGGTGCCGGGCGTCGAACGATAGTCGAGCGCGAACCCGCCCTGGTCCATTTTTGGCAGAAAGCCGCTGCCGACCGATTGGTAGGCGACAAAGCCGACCACCACCAGCGGGATCAGCCCCAGCAGCAACAGCGCGGGCCACTCCAGCACGCGCAGCAGCACTGTTTCGTAGAACGTCATGAATCGCCGCCACAACCGGGTGGGCGCATGTTCTTTCGCATGGCGTTCGTCGATCAGCCGCTGGGCCAAAAGTGGCACGGCGATCAGGGTAAGGAAATAGGAAATCACCAGCGCGCTCGCCATCGTCAGCGACAGTGCCTTGAAGAACGCACCAGTGACGCCAGTCAGGAACGCCAGTGGCAGGAAGATCACGATCGTGGCGAGTGACGATCCGGTTTGCGGGCGGGTGAACTCGCGCGCGGCGAACGCGATGCGTGTGTGCACCGAACCGGTCAAGTCACGGACCCGACGCATGATGTGCTCGGTCATCACCACTACGTCGTCGATCAGCAATCCGACCGCTGCGGCCATGCCGCCCAACGTCATCATGTTGAAGCTCATCCCGAAAACCTTGAGCAGCAAGGTGGTGATCGCCAGCGTGCCCGGCACCACCAGCAACGCGATAAGGATCACCCGGGTGTTGCGCAAGAACGCGAACAGCACCAGCGCCGCCAGCCCGATGCCGATCAGGATCGCGTCGCGCACGCTGCCGGCCGACTCGCGAACCAGCTGGGTCTGGTCGTACCAGGCTGCGATCTTCACACCCTTCGGCATCTGCGGTGCGTAGGCGGCAAGGCGCGCCTTGACCGCGTCGACCATCGCGATGCTGTTGGCCGACGGTTGCTGGAAGACCTGCATCAGGATGGCAGGTTTGCCATCGGCGCCGGTGCGTACCCATTCGGGTTTGACGCCGCGCTTCACCGTGGCAATGTCGCCGATGGTCACCACGCCGCCGGGTCCGGCGCGGATCACCACGTCGCCAAGCGCCTTGATGCTGCCCGGCTGATTGTTTGCGAGCAGCAGAAACAGCTTGTAGTGGTCGGAAAGTCGGCCCATGGCAGTGATGTTGGCAGCGCCGGAAACCGCGTGGACCACGTCGGCCATGGTCAGATTCTGCGCGCGCAACCTGGCGGGGTCGATGTCGATGTGGAACTCGCCGGTCCCGCGGCCCTGCACATCCACCAGCGCGACGCCATGGACGCCGCTGAGCAATGGCCGCAGTTGATATTGCGCAAGATCATACAACTGGGTCTGCGTAAGGGTCTTCGAGCGCAAGCTGTAGGCGAGTACCGGTTCGTCGATAGTCGGATCCATCCGCACCGCGTGGATGCGGGTACCGGCTGGCAGCTCCGGCAGTACCTGGCTCATCGCGGCATTGACGTCGAGAAACGCGCGGCTCATGTTCGCGCCCCAGTCGAAGTCGACGTTGATCTGGGCGCTGCCGCGGCTGGTGGTCGAACGCACGTTGCGCACCCCGCGCACCGCCCGGATTGCCTCCGCGACAGGCTTGGTGACGGCGACCACCATCTGGTTGGCAGGCCGCGCACCCGCATCAATGTCCACCCGCACCCGCGGGAACGAGACGTTGGGGAACAACGCCACCGGCAGGTTGAACACCGATACCAGCCCGGCCAGCGCCAGGATCAGGATCAGGAACAGCAGCGAGCGGCGATGTGCCTGGAACCAGCCTACGACACTCATCGGGCCGCGGCTCCATGTCGGACGTCTGCAGCGGCTGCGCCGCGCACGCGATCGCCCTCCGACACTTCATAGCTGCCCAGCGTGATCACCGGCGCGTGCGGATCGAGCGCGCCCGTGACACCGACCGGGCTGCCGTCCGGTGCCAACACCTTTACGTCCACGCGATGCGCCTTGCCATGTTCGATCTGAAACACATAGTCGCCTTGCGCGTCGCTTTGCAGCGCATCGCGCGGCACCGACCACGCCTTGAAATTGGATGTCTGGATGCTCGCCGACAGCGCCGTGCCCGCAGCAAGTTGCGGCTGGCCGTCGAGCGTCGCAACGACATCGACCAGATGCGTCAGCGGATTCACCGCGTCACCCACCAGCACCACCGTGGCGCGCAGAGGCGGCGTGTCGCGCGAGCCGTAGACGGAGCGGATCGTCACCGGCGCGCCGACGCGGATGCCGGCGGCGGCTTCGGGCCCGACCCCGAGCTGGGCGGCCAGCGCGGACGCGGGCGCAAACTGGACCAGGGTGATTCCGGCGGCGACGCGCTGGCCGCGCTGTACGTTGAGCGCGGTCACCACCCCGTCAGCCGGCGCGGTCAGGCTGGTGACGGGGTGTGCGCCGCCGAGTTTTGCCTGCGCGTCAAGCGCCGCCTGTGCATCGGCAAGCGCTTTGCGGGCGGCGTCCAATTGTCCGTTGGTGGCAAGTTTTTCGGCGTGCAGCCGTTGCGTCCGCGTCAGGTCATCGCGTGCGACGCGCAGCGCGCTTTGTGCCTGCAGATACGCGTTGCGCGCGGCCGGTGCGATCGCAAGCTTCAGCAACGTGGCACCACGTTTGACGCGCCGACCTGCGATAACGTCGGTAGCGACGACCTGTCCGGCTTGCGGCAAGCTGAGTGACAATGCGTTACGGCTGTCGGCCGCGAGTTGCCCGAAAGCGGCGACCGTGGCGTGGAATGTTTTACGGACAGGCATCGCGGTTTGCACCGTGACTGGGGGTTGCGTTGTCGCGCCCGGTTGATGGCCCGAACAGGCGGTCAGGAGCAGGGCCAAGCCCCCGGCCAGGGCAAATGAACGCCATGTCGGGTTGGGGAAAAACATCGGGATCTTTTTGTTTTTCATTCGCGTTGTCTTGCGTTGTTTGAGAGACTCGCGTTTGCGTGACGTGCGGCAAGCGACGCGCTCGGCCAGTTGCCGACCAGCGCGTCCAGCGCGATGGCTGCCTCGTGGGTGTTCTGCTGCAGCTTGAGCAGTGCCATGTCGGTGGCCAGCGAATTGGCGCGGATCGCGAGGTAGGTCGGCCAGTCCAGGCGCCCTGCGGCATAGTTGGTGCGCGCGGCGTCGCGTGCGCGGGACAATTCCACGGCGTGCACCGACAACAGTTCGCGCTGCGCGCGATCGCTGGCGAGATCGGCGAGCAGACGCTGGACATCGTTGCGGTCGGTCAACAGGCGCGCGCTGTAGGCGTCGTGGAGCTGCTGTCGCGTCGCGCGTGCGATCGCGATGTTGCCGCGGTTGCCGTTGAACAACGGCAGCGACAGGCCAACCGAGAAGCCCGCGCTGGAAATGTTGCTGTTGTCGCGCGCTTTCGTGAAGCCGACCGTGATCGCCGGGAACTGCGCCAGGATCGCGGCACGCAACTTCTCGTTCTGCGCCCGATACCCGGCCTGCAGGGCCAGCAAGTCAGGACGGCGCTGCGTCATGTCGGTCAATGCGGCTTGCACTTGCGCCTCGTTCGGATCGACCGAGAACGGCGCGCCGGTCAATGGCAGCCGCACCGCGGCGTCGAGACCCACGAGATCGTGCAAATCGTGCTCGGCGAGGTGCAGTTGCCGCGTGGCATCCGCGAGCTGGTTGTCGACATCGGACGCCGCATTGAGCCCGGCGCTGGCGGAGGCGTAGGTGAGGTCGCCGGCATGCAGCGCCCGCGTGATCGAAGTCTGGATCGGGGCCAGTGTCACCTGCTCACGCTGGAGGCGCGCGACCAGATTGTGCAGGTAATACACGCGGTCGAACAATGTACGCGCCTTGGCGATGGTCTGCCATTCGCCCCACAACAGGTTCAAATCGACTTCGCGGGCGCCTGCGCGCGCCGATTTGACGCGTGCGGAACGCGTGATCAGGTCCCCCAGATTGAACGTCAATCCCGCGGTGAAGGAATTGGTGGTGCCCTGCGGATAGCTCCCGGTCGGGTGCTCGTGTGAATAGCTCACAGCCGGATCGGGCAGCAGGCCGGCGGCGTAGGCTTGCGCGCTCGCCACACCGGCCTTGTCGCGTTCGATGCGCAGTTGCGGATCGTTGGCAACCGCCAGCATCGCGACTTCGGTGACGTCGAGGCCGTTGGCCGGATCGAAAGGGTAAGCGCGCAATCGGGGCGTGGGCATCGATGCTGCCGACACCGTCAAATCCGTGATGTGCCGGTTGCCATGCCCGCTGTCGAGCGGCAACGTGTGAAAGGCGGCACATCCAGCCAGCAGCATTGCTGCGAAAGGCAGGAACCAGCGTGACCATCCCAATTTTCGTAGGTGCATTGTCCTAGGATGCCGACCAAAGCTTACGTCGTGCTTAGGCCTGTGAACGCCATGCACACGATAGCGTTCACAGGCTCCCAGGATATCCGGTGCGAGGAATACGTTTCCTCACGCTGGATCCGCGCAGGCGCACCTTTCGCATCACTCATCCAACGAACACCGGAACGCCGCGCTGATGCGCGGGCCGACGGCTGCGCGTTGTTTCGGGATGGCATGGTCGTAGTGCAACTGGATGGCGTAATCCATCAGCAGCAGGCTGCCGGATTCCAGCTCCAGGCGCAGCACCCGCCGCGGTGGATGCTTGGCGCGGATGGTCATCGTTCGCATGGCGCCGAGCGAAAGCAGCGCGATGGGCTGGCCACGCACGATTTCATCCAGATGATCGCTGTGCGGCGCGACACTGTCTTGCCGGTCGCGGTAGAGGTTCAAGCCCACGCTTGTGAACAGCGCCCCGGCGCTGGCGCGCACACCCGCGGCGATCTCCCCCAGCGGCGACGGCAACGCGGGATCGTCCAGCCGGAAATGCGCGGTCAGGCGCGGCACGTCCAGCATGCGTTCGTACATCATGCGACGCTGGCTGCGCCAGGCGATGCCGCCATGCAGTTGCCGGAACCATTGCGCGGCGCGCGCGGGTGCGATCCAATCCGGCGTGTACGCGACGCGGCCGGTGGTGTCATCGATCGGGGCGAAGGTGCCCGGTTCCGTCTGGAACAGGTCGGCCGGGCCGGTGGTTCGGGGATATGTGACGGGCACTTGGCATCTCGCCATAAGGTACATATAATTGTACCTCATGATACCCCTCACCGACCGCCAACGCGAGATCCTCAAGTTCATCGCCCTGCGCATCGGTGAAGGGCTGCCGCCGACGCTGGCCGAAATCGCGGCCGCGTTCGGGTTCAACCAGCCGCGCGCGGCATACAAGCACCTGCAGGCATTGCAGGCAAAGGGGCGCATCGAATTGTTGCCCGGCCGCAACCGCGGCATCCGGCTGGTGGACCATGCCGCGCATGCACGACCCGCGGGACTGCCACTGATCGGGCGCGTGGCTGCCGGCGCTCCGATCCTGGCCGTCGAACACGTGGAACGCCACGTCACGCTCGATCCGGGGCTGTTCAAGCCGCGCGCGGATTACCTGCTGCGCGTCGAGGGTGATTCGATGCGCGACGTCGGCATCCTGGATGGCGATCTGGCCGCGGTGCACCGCACGCGCGAGGCGCGCGACGGCCAGATCGTGGTGGCGCGCATCGAAGACGAGGTCACCGTCAAGCGCCTGCGCATCTTGAGCGCGCGGGTACGGCTGGAACCTGCGAACCCGGACTACGCGCCGATCGAGGTGGATCCGCGGCGCACGCCGTTCACGATCGAAGGTCTGTACGTGGGCGTGCTCCGCGCGGGTTGACATGAGTGCCTCCCTGCAATCGTTGTTCGAGAACGGCCGCCTGTGGCGTGGCCAGGGTACGGCGCCGCGGCGCGACGCGTTGCCGACCGGCTTCGGTGCACTGGACGGCGCGCTGCCGGGTGGCGGCTGGCCGCGCGCGGCCTTGAGCGAAATCCTGTTTCCCGCCGATGGCGTGGGCGAGATGCGCCTGCTGCTGCCGGCGCTGGCGTTGCTCAGCCGCGAGGCACGCCCGATCATTTTGATTGCACCGCCGTACCTGCCGTTTCCCGCCGCATGGATCGCGGCCGGCGTGGATTTGCGTTTCCTAGAAATCGTGCAAACTGGCGAACACGATGTGCTGTGGGCGGCCGAACAGTGTCTGCGCTCGGCCGCGTGCGCGGCGGTGCTGTGCTGGCCACGCCGGGCAGATACGGCAACCCTGCGGCGATTGCAGCTTGCGGCCGAAACCGGGCAGACGATCGGCTTCATGCTGCGTCCTTCCGGGGCGGCCGCGCAACCTTCGATGGCGGCGGTGCGCGTCGGCATGGAAGTCGACCCGTTGCGACTGCGCCTCCTGAAATGCCGGGGTGGCAATCCGCCGCTGCAGGCGGTTCCTTTGGGGATCCCATCCTTGGCGTCCTTCCCTGGTCATCATTCCGGGGCGGTCTGCAGCCTCACCGCAGACCGGACCCGGAATCCAGCTTTTGAGCCGTCATCGCAAAACCCCGCAGAGCTGGATTCCCAGAACGCGTGGGCGGCCCCGGAATGACAACAAATGTTTTGCCATGCCGGTCGAAAAACGGCAGCCTTCATTTCAACTGATGTGCCGCCATGCAATGGGCCTGCATCCTCTTTCCGCAACTGGCACTCGATGACGTTCTTCGTCGTCGTGCCGATTACGCTTCACCGCTGGTGCTGTTCGAAGGCGCGGGTTCGCGCGCCCACGTGTGCGCCGCCAACGCCGCCGCACGCCACCACGGTTTGCGCGCCGGGCAATCGCTGACCGCCGCACGCACGTTGTACCCGCGCGTGAATGCCGTCGAATGCGACGCGGCCGCCGTCGATCGCTGCCACGACTTCCTGGCCGCGTGGGCGTATTGCTACAGCTCGCAGGTGTGCCGCACGTTTCCGGACATGCTGCTGCTGGAAGTACGCGCGAGCTTTCGCCTGTTCGGCGGCTGGCCGGCGCTGCAGGCCGAATTGCGCAAGGATCTTGCCGCGCTTGGCTTCGAACACCGCATCGCCGCGGCGTCCAACCCGCACGCGGCGATGGTGCTGGCGCGCACGCGCGACGGCTGCGCGATCGAGGACGAAGCGCATCTGCTGGATGCATTGGGCACGCTGCCGGTCGAATGCGGCGGACTCGATGCAGCCTGCGCCGACGGCTTGCGACGGATGGGCTTGCGCCGGTTGCGGCAACTGTTCGCGTTGCCGCGCGCGGAGCTGGGCAAGCGCATCGGCGCGCAGGCGCTGCTGCACCTGGATCATCTGCGCGGCGCCGCCGCGACCGCACTGGTATTCCATCGACCGTCGGATGTGTTCGACCAGCGCATCGAATTGCCCTTCAATACTTCTTCGCGCGAATCACTGCTGTTTCCGCTGCGGCGGTTGCTGCGCGATTTTTCTGCGTTCCTCGCCGGGCGCGACGGCGGTGCACAACGTTTCACGCTGGCCTTCGAACACGAGCGTGGCGTACCCGGCGAAATCCGCGTCGGCCTGCTGGCGCCAGAGCGCGACCCGGAGTTGTTGTTCGCGATCGCGCGCGCACGCCTGGACCGCACCCGCTTGCGCGAACCCGTGTGCGGCCTGCGCCTCATCGCCGATGAACTGCCTGCGTTCGCGCCGGCGCGTCGCGACCTTTTCGACACCCGCCCGCAACAGGCGGTCACCTGGGAAGCCTTGCGCGAACGCCTGCGCGCGCGTCTGGGTGAGCACGCCGTGCACGGGATCGCCCTGCATCCCGATCATCGGCCGGAACGCGCGTGGCATGTGCGTGCCGGCGCGGCTGCATCGCGAGGCGTACACCCCTCCCGCGACGAACCGTTGCCGCTGCGTCCCACCTGGCTATTGACGCGCCCCATTCCGCTGCGCGATCGCGTGGAACGCATCATCGCCGGACCCGAACGCATCGAAAGCGGCTGGTGGGATGGCGCGGACATGCGCCGCGACTACTACGTCATCGAGACCGCATCGCATCAATGCGCGTGGGCCTTCCGTCCCGCAGGTGACGACGGGCCCTTCATGCTGCAGGGGTGGTTTGCGTGAACCTCGCGAGCCGAAGTCTCGATGACAGCCAACGACCTCCCAGCCTACGCCGAATTGCACTGCCTTTCGGCCTTCAGTTTCCAGCGCGGTGCGTCAATCGCGCAGGAATTGTTCGAGCGTGCAGCCAAGTTGAAATACACGGCGCTCGCGATTACCGACGAGGCTTCGCTGGCCGGGATCGTGCGTGCGCTGGAAGCATCACGCAAAACCGGACTGCGCCTGATCGTGGGCAGCGAAGTGCAGCTCGCAGATGGTCCCAAACTGGTCTTGCTGGTTGAAAGCGCGCAGGGTTACACGCGGCTTTGCCAATTGTTGACGCTGGCGCGGCGGCGCGCAGGCAAAGGCTCATATCGATTGCTGCGCGAGGATTTTGCTGCCACACCGAATGATGGACTGCTGACTTTGTGGATTCCTTCCGCAGCGCCCGACGCTGCGGAAGGCACATGGACCAGGCGCATGTTTCCCGAGCGTGCATGGCTTGCGGTGGAGTTGCACCGCGGACCCGACGATGGCGCGCGACTCGCGCAGCTTCGTGAAGCCGGCGCTGCACTCGACATGCCGCTGGTTGCGGTCGGCGACGTGCACATGCACGTGCGCGGTCGGCGCGCACTGCAGGACACGCTGACCGCGATCCGCCACAAGACCACCATTGACGAGGCCGGCTTCAAGCTGTTTGCCAACGGCGAACGCCACCTGCGTACGCGCCGCGCACTGACTGCGATTTATCCAGCAGGCCTGCTGGAAGAGACCGTGCGCATCGCGCAGCGCTGTACTTTTTCACTGGAAGAACTGCGCTACGAATACCCGCACGAGCTGGTGCCGGAAGGCCGTACCGCCGCGAGCTGGCTGCGCGAACTCACCGAAACCGGCGCGCGCACGCGCTGGCCGGACGGTGTTCCGGACAAGGCGCGCGCGTTGATCGAACACGAGCTTGCGCTGATTTCCGAACTGCGCTACGAACCCTATTTCCTCACGGTGCACGACTTGGTGCGCTTCGCGCGCAACCGCGGCATCCTGTGCCAGGGTCGCGGTTCCGCGGCCAACTCCGCGGTGTGCTACGCGCTCGGCGTCACCGAGATCGATCCCGCGCGCATGAACATGCTGTTCGAGCGCTTCATGTCGCGCGAGCGCAACGAACCACCCGACATCGACATCGATTTCGAGCACGAGCGCCGTGAGGAAGTCATCCAGTACGTGTTCCGCCGTTACGGGCGCGAGCGTGCGGCGCTCACCGCGGTGGCCAGCACCTATCGAGGCCGCGGTGCGATGCGCGACGTTGCGAAGGCGCTGGGCTTGCTGCCCGACATGGTCGATCGGCTGGCGCGCTGCATGGATCATTGGGGCGGTACGCAAGGATTGCATGGGGTGCTGCGTGAACAAGGCTTCGATCCGGATTCGCCGCTGCTGCACCGCGTGATCGCACTGACTACGCAACTGATCGGCATGCCGCGGCATCTTTCGCAGCACCCCGGCGGCTTAGTGATGTCCGAACGCCCCTTGAACACGCTGGTGCCGGTGGAGAACGCGGCGATGGCAGGCCGCACCGTGATCCAGTGGGACAAGGACGATCTGGACGTGCTCGGTCTGCTGAAGGTCGATTGCCTCGCGCTGGGCATGCTGACCGCGATCCGCAAGACCTTCGATTTGCTGCGTGACTCCAACCGGCGCGCCATCATGCTCGCCGACATTCCGGCCGAAGATCCGGCGGTGTACGAAATGGTGAGCCGCGCCGACACCATCGGCGTGTTCCAGATCGAGTCGCGCGCACAGATAGCGATGCTGCCGCGCCTGCAGCCCCAATGCTTCTACGATCTGGTGATCGAAGTGGCGATCGTGCGACCGGGCCCGATCCAGGGCGACATGGTGCATCCGTACCTCAGGCGCCGGAACGGCGAGGAAGCGATCGACTATCCGTCTCCGCAGTTGCAGGCGGTGCTGGAACGCACGCTCGGCGTGCCGCTGTTCCAGGAACAGGTGATGCAGATCGCGATCGTCGCGGCCGGCTATTCGCCTGGCGAGGCCGACCAGTTGCGCCGTTCGATGGCGGCGTGGAAGCGTCATGGCGGGCTGGAGCCGCACCGCGAACGGCTTGCACACGGCATGCTTGCGAACGGTTATTCGCAGGCCTTCGCCGATCATCTGTTCGAGCAGATCAAGGGCTTCGGCAGTTACGGCTTTCCGGAGTCGCACGCGGCGAGTTTCGCGTTGATCACCTACGCCAGTTGCTGGCTGAAGTGCCATGAACCGGCAGCGTTCGCGTGTGGGCTGATCAATTCGGCGCCCATGGGTTTCTATTCGCCCGACCAGTTGCTGCAGGACGCGCGCCGCCACGGCATCCGCGTATTGCCTGTGGATGTGCGTTACAGCGCTTGGGATTGCGGGCTGGAAACACCGCGCGGCACGACTCAACCCGCGATCCGCATGGGCCTGCGCCTGATCCGCGGATTTCCGGAAAATGTGGAGAACAACATTGCCGTGCAACGCACGCAACATCCGTTCGGCGACGTCGCCGATCTGTGCCTGCGCGCCGGGCTGGATGCAAGGCAACGCGCGCTGCTGGCCGACGCCGGTGCGCTGCGCGGCCTCGCCGGACACCGACACCGCGCACGCTGGAACATCGCCGGCGTGGAAACGCCGAACCCGTTGTTCGTCGGCCTGCCGGAGGTTGCCGAAACTGCGGTGACGCTGCCACTGCCCACTTGCGCCGAAGACGCGCGCGCCGATTACGCGCTCACCGGCACCACGCTCGGGCCGCACCCGTTGTCGCTCCTGCGCCCCTTGCTCGCGCACCGGCGCTGTCGGCGCTCGGCGGAACTGAAGCGTTGCGGCAACGGCGCACAGGTGCGTACCGCGGGACTCGTGACCCTGCGCCAGCGGCCGCAAACTGCAAGCGGCGTGATCTTCATGACGCTGGAAGACGAAGACGGCATGACCAACGTGGTCGTGTGGAACGACCTCGCACAGCGCCAGCGCCGCGAACTGCTGGAATCACGCCTGCTGGCCGTGGAAGGCCGGCTCGAAAGCCGGCATGGCGTGCAGCATCTGATCGCAGCAAGGCTGCACGACTGGACGGCGTTGCTGGGGCAACTGGATACGCGCTCGCGCGATTTCCATTGATGAGGCAACGTGCATGCAGGAGCGCACCTCGCGCGCCGCTCACCCCCTTTCGGAACGAAGGGGGTATAGCGATAGTCGCCGCAGCTGACAGTTTGGCAGCACCTCGCAAAAGGCGGACTAGCGCCGGGGAGGCTCGGGATTGTCAGCCGACAATGGGTAGCGACCGTCACCGGCCGCCGAGGATGCCACATGCGTCGAAGGTCTAAAGTCGGCCAACTCCGGACGCTCGATTTTCCAATC
>JBOHYV010000026.1:0-14812 GCA_050738135.1 Rhodanobacteraceae bacterium
GAGTAAACCCCGGGACTCGGGATCCGGGACTCGGGACTCGGAAGATCAAGAGCTGCATGCTTTTGCTTTTCCCGAGTCCCGAGTCCCGAGTCCCGGGGTTCCTACGCCAGTAGCTCAATTGGCAGAGCAGCGGTCTCCAAAACCGCAGGTTGGGGGTTCGAGTCCCTCCTGGCGTGCCAAACCAGAGATTTTGTCAATGCAAAGCTTTTGTGAAAAGTCCGGCAGGGACGCCGATTTGTTCTTCGCGATCAGGGAGGATCGCAAAAACACTTCCGGGATGGATGCCGGTTTGGTCTTTGCCCTCAGGGAGGAGGGCTGAGGAATGCCCATGAACGCAAAAGCCGAAACGGTCGGAGCCAGCAAAGCCACGGATGCCGGTCTGCTTGCGCTGGCGGTGCTGATCGTCATCGCGGGCGTGGCGGCATACTATCTGCTGCCAACGGACGTCACGCCGGTACTGCACACGTTGTGTGTGGTAGCAGCGATCATCGTCGCGTGCGGCGTGGCCTGGTTCACGTCGCCGGGACGTGCGGTGCGCGGCTATGTGCGCGAAACCCAGTTCGAGATGCGCAAGGTCGTATGGCCGACGCGCGAAGAAACGGTCCGCACGACTTTGGTGGTCATCCTGGTGGTCATCGTGCTCAGCATCGTGCTGGGCCTGATCGACATTTTCCTCAGGTGGGCGATTCTCGACCACCTTTTGAAGCTTTAGGAAACCCTTGATTTGGTGATCATTGGAAATTCCAGATCTTCGGCCCCCTTGAGCCAAGGGGGCGGCCAAGCCGCTGCCGGCGGCATGGCGGGGGTCGTGGAGACATGATCTTGTTTGTACAAAGCGTGGGCTGGCAGTTCAATCGGGCATTTATCGAAATATGAGCGAAACGACAGGCAAACGTTGGTACGTGGTCCACGCCTACTCGGGCTTCGAGCATCAGGTGGCGCGTGCACTGACCGAGCGGGTGGCGCGTTCCGACATCCGGGACAAGTTCGGCGAAGTGCTGGTGCCGACCGAGGAAGTGGTCGAAATGCGCGGCGGCCAGAAGCGCAAGAGCGAGCGCAAGTTCTTCCCCGGCTACGTGCTGGTGCAGATCGAGACCACCGGCGAGGCGCGCGCGCCTCGCATCGACGACGAGTGCTGGCACCTGGTCAAGGAAACGCCCAAGGTGATGGGCTTTATCGGCGGCACCGCCGACAAGCCGTTGCCGATCAAGGATTCCGAGGCCGACGCGATCCTGAACCGTGTCAAGGAAGGCATCGAGAAACCGCGCCCGAAGGTGCTGTTCGAGCCGGGCGAAATGGTGCGCGTGACGGATGGCCCGTTCAACGACTTCAACGGTGTGGTCGAGGAAGTCAATTACGAGAAAAGCCGCTTGCGCGTGGCGGTACTGATTTTCGGACGTTCGACTCCTGTGGAACTGGAGTTCGGGCAGGTGGAAAAAGCTTAAAGGCCGGGACTCGGGACTCGGAACTCGGAACTCGGAAGATCAAGAGCCGCGGGCTTTTGCTTTTCCCGAGTCCGGGTCCCGGGTCCCCAGTCCCGAATTGAAGCAAACGGGGAGTCTCGCAGCCGATGAGGCGTGCAGACGCTCGAACCCGAGGAGAAACGAAACATGGCAAAGAAAGTCGTCGGATACATCAAGCTGCAGGTCAAGGCCGGTGAGGCCAATCCTTCGCCGCCGGTCGGCCCGGCGCTGGGTCAGCGCGGCCTCAACATCATGGAGTTCTGCAAGGCGTTCAATGCTGCCACGCAGAAAATCGAAAAGGGGCTGCCGATCCCGGTGGTCATTACTGCGTATTCGGATCGCAGCTTTTCGTTCATCACCAAGACTCCACCCGCGACCGTGCTGCTGAAGAAGGCGGTGGGTATCGCGTCGGGTTCGTCCAAGCCCAACACGGACAAGGTCGGCACCGTGACCCGCAAGCAGTTGGAAGACATCGCCAGGCAAAAAGAGCCGGACCTTACCGCGGCGGATCTGGGCGCGGCCGTGCGCACCATTGCGGGCAGCGCCCGCAGCATGGGTCTGAACGTGGAGGGCGTCTGACATGGCGGGCATCACGAAGCGCTTCAAGGCCATGAATGGCACGGTTGAGCTCGGCAAGCTGTACCCGGTCGACGACGCGCTGAAGATCCTCAAGGACAACAGCAAGACCCGGTTCGTCGAGTCCGTGGATGTGGCGGTTCGTCTGGGCATCGATGCCAAGAAATCCGATCAGGGCGTGCGCGGTTCCACCGTGCTGCCGCACGGCACCGGCAAAACGGTGCGCGTGGCGGTGTTCTGCCCCGCCGGAGAGAAGGCCGAAGCAGCCAAGGCGGCAGGTGCCGACGTGGTCGGGATGGATGACCTGGCCAAGCAGATGCAGGAAGGCGATATCAATTTCGGCGTCGTGATCGCGACCCCGGATGCGATGCGTGTGGTTGGCAAGCTCGGCCAGTTGCTGGGCCCGCGCGGCCTGATGCCCAACCCCAAGGTCGGCACGGTGAGCGCGGACGTGGTCGGCGCGGTCAAGAACGCCAAGGCGGGGCAGGTACGTTACCGCAACGACAAGGCTGGCATCGTGCATTGCTCGATCGGCAAGGTGAACTTCGAGGTCGACGCGTTGCGCGAAAACTTGAACGCACTGATCGCCGACCTCATTAAGGTCAAGCCGTCTACCGCCAAGGGTCAGTACCTGCAGAAGGTGTCGGTCTCCAGCACGATGGGTTTGGGCGTGACGGTCGATCCGTCGACGCTGGCGATAGCGGTGAAATGATTTGACGGGACTCGGGACTCGGGACTCGGAAAAACAAAAGCGCGCAGCGCCTGCTTTTCCGGATCCTACATTCCTCTCCTCGATTCCCGGTTTTGGAAAACGGAACCGTGGCTCGGGAACTGGACTCGAACGAGCGAGAGCACGCAGCTCTTGATCCTCCGAGTCCCGAGTCCCGAGTCCAGGTTTTTTTGGGGGCGACGTTGCAAGGCACCGCAACCGAGCCGTCAAAGACCGCAGGTGGTGAAGCGGATCTTGATCCGTGGAGCCTCAATCGGGGAAGTTCGAAAGAACATCTCCCGCCTGCGCAGATGGTGTCGCCCGCAACGAGTCACCGAAAGGTTGCTCCGAGCGGACACCGCAACAAGGCACCTTGTGGTGCCGGCGGATCGGCAGGATGCCGACCGTCCGTTTGGTTCGGACGCACGGCGCGTGGAGCGCGCAGGTGGTCCATCGGAGGCAAGCAATGCCGCTCAATCTGGCACAAAAGAAAGAGCTCGTTGCCGAACTGGCCGAGGTTGCCGCCAAGGCGCACTCGCTGGTCGCCGCGGAGTACGCGGGTCTTTCGGTCGAGCAGCTCACCGAGCTGCGCAAGCAGGCACGTACCTCGGGTGTGTTTTTGAAAGTCGCGAAGAACACCCTGGTGCGGCGCGCAGTCAACGGTACCGAATACGAGTGCACGCAAGAACAACTCGTCGGTCCGTTGCTGTATGCCTTTTCGACCGAGGATCCCGGCGCCGCCGGACGGCTGGTCAAGGAGTACGCCAAGGCCAACGAGGCCCTGAAGCCGAAGCTGGTCGCGATCGGCGGCAAGGCGTATCCCGCCTCGCACGTCGACGTACTGGCCTCGTTGCCGACCCGCGAGCAGGCGCTGTCGATGCTGCTCAGCGTGCTGGTGCAGCCCGCCACGATGTTTGTGCGGGTGCTGGCCGAACCGGCCGCGCAGACCGCCCGTGCGATCAATGCGGTCGGCCAGCAAAAGCAGGCCGCGTAAGCGGTGTTCGGACGACCTCAATCCAGTTCAGTCAACGTTTTCAATCAACCTTTCAACGTTTCAGGAGTATCCCATGTCCCTCAGCAATGAAGACATCATCGAAGCCATCTCGTCCAAGACCCTCGTCGAGGTGATGGAGCTGGTCAAGGCGATGGAAGAGAAGTTCGGCGTATCGGCAGCGGCCCCGGTGGCCATGGCGGCTGCCCCGGCCAACGGCGGTGGTGCGGCGGTTGCCGAAGAGAAGACCGAATTCAATGTCGTATTGGTTTCCTTCGGCGAGAAGAAGGTCGAAGTCATCAAGGCGGTGCGTGCGATCACCGGCCTCGGCTTGAAAGAAGCCAAGGATCTGGTCGAAGGCGCGCCGAACACCGTCAAGGAAGGCGCGAGCAAGGAAGACGCCGAGAAGTTCAAGAAGGATCTCGAGTCCGCAGGCGCGAAGGTTGAGCTGAAATAAGCGCAGGACGTGCCATGTGTGCAGGAGCGGCCCACGGCCGCGACCTGGATCGGGTCGCTCGCATGGCGCGCTCCTACGCGCGATGAAACAAGCCGAGGCTGGGGACGAAAGTCCCCGGCCTTCGGCCGTTGCAAAGCCAGGGTGCCCAAACAGGGGCCCGGGACGCGAAAAGGGCGAGGCAACTTCGCTCTTTTCGGGTCCCGGGTCCCGGGTCCCCGGTCCCGTTTTCTGTTTCGAGTTGTTCACACGAAGTAGCAGCAGAAGGCGTGCTGGTGCCGGCAATACCAGCGACTTCCCGGTGACAGCTCCACCACGTTTTTTCAGGGCCGGCAAATGGCCCGGTATCCACGAACGAGGCGGTAGCATCCATGACAACTTATTCCTTCACCGAAAAGAAGCGCATCCGCAAGGATTTCGGCAAACGCCCGCCGGTCCTCGGCGTGCCCAATCTGCTGACTGTCCAGACCGATTCCTACAAGGATTTCCTGCAGGCCAGCGTCGCGCCGGACAAGCGCAGGGACATCGGCCTCGAGGCTGCGTTGAAGTCCGTATTCCCGATCCGCAGCCATTCCGGCAATGCGGAGCTGGAATTCGTCGATTATCACTTCGGCGAACCCGCGTTCGACGAGCGCGAATGCCGCATGCGCGGCATGAGCTACGGCGCGCCGTTGCGGGTCAGGGTGCGCCTGGTCATCTTTGACAAGGACAGTCCGGCGTCGCGGAAAGTGCCGAAGCTGGTGAAGGAACAGGATGTCTACATGGGCGAGATTCCGCTCATGACCGACACCGGGACCTTCATCGTGAACGGCACCGAGCGCGTGATCGTCTCGCAGTTGCACCGTTCGCCCGGCGTGTTCTTCGACCATGACAAGGGCAAGCAGCATTCATCCGGCAAGCTGCTGTTCAACGCGCGCGTGATTCCGTACCGCGGTTCGTGGCTCGATTTCGAGTTCGATCCCAAGGAAGTGCTGTATACCCGTATCGATCGTCGCCGCAAATTGGCGGTGACGATCCTGCTGCGCGCGCTCGGCTACACCAACGAGGAGATGCTGGACATCTTCTTCGAGCACAACGTGTTCCACCTCGGCAAGCAAGGCCATGCCGAACTCACGCTGGTGCCCGAGCGCCTGCGCGGAGAGACGCTGAACTTCGACCTGGTCGCGGGCGACAAGGTGCTGGTCGAGAAGGACAAGCGCATCACCGCGCGCCACGTGCGCGAACTCAAGAGCGCCAAGATCACCTCGCTGGAAGTGCCGGACGATTACATGGCCGGGCGCATCCTTGCGACCGACATCGTCGACGCCAATACCGGCGAACTGCTGGCTTCGGCCAATGACGAGTTGACGGCCGAGCACATCGAGAAATTCCGTGAGACAGGCATCGACACGATCGTGACCCTGTTCGTGAACGATCTCGATCGCGGCCCGTACATTTCCAACACCCTGCGGGCCGATCCCACCCGTACCCAGCTGGAAGCACTGGTCGAGATCTACCGGATGATGCGTCCGGGCGAACCGCCGACCAAGGAGGCCGCGCAAAACCTGTTCCACAATCTGTTCTTCACCTTCGAACGCTACGACCTGTCCGCCGTCGGTCGCATGAAGTTCAATCGTCGGGTGGGTCGTCCGGACGTGACGGGCCCGTCGGTACTGTATGACCACAGGTACTTCTCGAGCCGCAAGGAAGACGAGGCCGCGAGGCTGGTCGCCGCGCAGGGCGAAACGTCCGACATTCTGGATGTGCTGCGCGTGCTGATCGAGATCAAGAATGGTCACGGTACCGTGGACGACATCGATCATCTCGGTAACCGCCGCGTGCGCAGGGTCGGCGAGATGGCCGAAAACGCGTTCCGCATCGGACTGGTTCGCGTCGAGCGTGCGGTCAAGGAGCGCCTGTCGCTGGCCGAAGCCGACAACCTGGGTCCGCAGGACCTGATCAACGCCAAGCCGGTCGCGGCGGCGGTGAAGGAATTCTTCGGCTCCTCGCAGTTGTCGCAGTTCATGGACCAGAACAATCCATTGTCGGAAGTCACCCTCAAGCGCCGCGTCTCGGCGCTGGGGCCGGGGGGCCTGACGCGCGAACGTGCGGGATTCGAGGTGCGCGACGTGCATCCGACCCATTACGGGCGCGTGTGCACCATCGAGACGCCGGAAGGCCCGAACATCGGCCTGATCAATTCGCTGGCGGTGTACGCCCGCACCAATGGCTACGGCTTTCTTGAAACGCCGTACCGCAAGGTGACGAATGGCAAGGTCACCGACGTGGTGGATTACCTGTCGGCGATCGAGGAAGGCAACTACGTCATCGCACAGGCCAACTCGCCGCTCGACAAGCACGGCAAGTTCACCGAGGACTTCGTGTCGTGCCGTTTCAAGGGTGAATCCGAACTGCGCCCTGTATCGGAGATCAATTACATGGATGTGTCGCCGATGCAGACGGTATCGGTGGCGGCGGCGCTGGTGCCGTTCCTGGAGCACGACGACGCCAACCGTGCGTTGATGGGCGCCAACATGCAACGTCAGGCGGTACCCGTGTTGCGTACCGAAAAGCCGCTGGTGGGAACCGGCATCGAACGCGCGGTCGCGCGTGATTCCGGCGTCACCATCACGGCCCGTCGTGGCGGCGTGATCGAGCAGGTCGATGCCGCGCGCATCGTGGTGCGGGTGAACGACAAGGAGATCGGCGAGAACGATCCGGGCGTGGACATCTATACGCTCACCAAGTACACCCGATCCAATCAGAGCACCAACTTCAACCAGCGTCCACTGGTGAACGTGGGCGACAAGGTTGCGGGGGGCGATACGCTGGCCGATGGTTACTCGACCGACCTTGGCGAGCTGGCGCTGGGCCAGAACATGCTGGTCGCGTTCATGCCGTGGAACGGCTACAACTTCGAGGACTCGGTGCTGTTGTCCGAGCGCGTGGTGCAGGAAGACCGCTACACCTCGATCCACATCGAGGAACTGACCAGCCAGGCACGCGACACCAAGCTCGGGCCGGAAGAAATCACCGCCGACATTCCCAACGTGGGCGAGCAGGCGCTGAACCGGCTCGACAAGTCCGGCATCGTCTATATCGGCGCGGAGGTCAATGTCGGCGACATCCTGGTCGGCAAAGTCACGCCCAAGGGCGAATCGCAACTGACCCCGGAAGAGAAATTGCTGCGCGCGATTTTCGGCGAGAAGGCGTCCGACGTGAAGGATTCATCCCTGCGCGTGCCGCCCGGCATGGACGGCACCGTGATCGATGTGCAGGTCTTCACCCGTGATGGCATCGAGAAGGACGAGCGCGCCAAGCAGATCGAGGAAATGGAAATCCAGCGCGTCCGCAAGGATCTGGATGACCAGTTCCGGATTCTGGAAGGCGCGATCTACGGGCGCTTGCGTTCGCAACTGGTCGGCAAGCCGGCCAACAACGGTCCGCAGGGCTTGAAGAAGGGCGCAACCATCAGCGATGAATACCTCGATGGCTTGAAGAAGGACGAGTGGTTCAAGGTCAATCCGAAGGACGAGGAAATCGCGGAACTGGTTTCGCGCGCGGCCGAACAGATCAAGCGCCACAAGGAAGCCTTCGACAAGCGGTTCCGCGAAAAGCAGGCCAAGATCACCGCGGGTGACGACCTTGCCCCGGGCGTGCTGAAGCAGGTCAAGGTGCATCTTGCGGTCAAGCGCCGCATCCAGCCTGGCGACAAGATGGCCGGTCGCCACGGCAACAAGGGCGTGGTGTCGATGATCGCGCCGGTCGAGGACATGCCGTACATGACTGACGGCACGCCGATCGACATCGTGCTGAATCCGCTGGGCGTGCCTTCGCGCATGAACATCGGCCAGATCCTCGAGACCCACCTCGGCTGGGCCGCCAAGGGTCTGGGCGAGAAGATCAGGCGGATGCTGGAGGAGAAGGAAAAGGCCGACAAGATCCGCAAGTTCCTCAACGAGATTTACAACTCCGGCAAGGCCGAGCATCACGTCGACCTGGATTCGTTCAAGGACCATGAAATCCTGACATTGGCGCAAAACCTGACGGACGGTGTGCCGATGGCGACACCGGTATTCGACGGCGCCGACGAGGCCGAAATCAAGGCCATGTTGAAGCTGGCGGAGTTGCCGGAGTCGGGTCAGACCACGTTGTACGACGGCCGCACCGGCGATGCGTTCGATCGTCCGGTCACCGTGGGCTACATGCACTACCTGAAGCTCAACCATCTGGTCGACGACAAGATGCACGCACGTTCCACCGGTCCGTATTCGCTGGTCACCCAGCAGCCGCTGGGCGGGCGCGCGCAGTTCGGCGGCCAGCGCTTCGGCGAAATGGAAGTGTGGGCGTTGGAAGCCTACGGCGCGGCCTACACCCTGCAGGAAATGCTGACCGTGAAGTCCGACGACGTGCAGGGCCGCAACCAGATGTACAAGGCCATCGTCGACGGTGAGCACAAGATGTCGGCGGGCATGCCCGAATCGTTCAACGTGCTGGTCAAGGAGATCCGCTCGCTGGCGATCGACATGGAGCTGGAAGAGCGGTGACAACGGGGACCAGGGACCGGGGACCGGGAAAAGCAACAGCGCAGCTCGCGCTCTTGGCCGGTCCCTGGTCCCCTGTCCCCGGTCCCGCTTTTGACAGCCAGCCGACCAGCCCAACGAATTAGCTCCGTACGGAGAAACACAATGAAAGACCTTCTGAACCTGTTCAACCAGCAATCGCAACCGCAGAATTTCGATGCGATCAAGATTTCGCTGGCCTCGCCCGACCTGATCCGTTCGTGGTCGTGGGGCGAAGTGAAAAAACCCGAAACCATCAACTATCGCACCTTCAAGCCGGAGCGTGACGGCCTGTTCTGCGCGGCCATCTTTGGTCCGATCAAGGACTACGAGTGCCTGTGCGGCAAGTACAAGCGCATGAAGCATCGCGGGGTGGTGTGCGAGAAATGCGGCACCGAGGTGACGCTGGCCAAGGTGCGCCGTGAGCGCATGGGCCACATCGAACTGGCATCGCCGGTTGCGCACATCTGGTTCCTGAAGTCGCTGCCGTCCCGCATCGGCCTGATGCTGGACATGACCCTGCGCGACATCGAGCGCATCCTGTACTTCGAAGCCTACGTCGTGATCGATCCGGGCATGACCCCGCTCGAGCGCGGCCAGATGCTCAACGAAGACCAGTACCTCGCCGCGGTGGAAGAACACGGCGACGAGTTCGACGCGAGGATGGGCGCCGAGGCGGTCTACGAGCTGTTGAAGTCGCTGGACCTCAACGGCGAGATGGTGCGCCTCAAGGAAGAAATCGCCGCCACGAATTCCGAGACCAAACTGAAACGGCTGACCAAGCGCATCAAGCTGGTCGAGGCCTTCCTTGATTCGCGCAACCGTCCGGAATGGATGGTCATGACGGTGCTGCCGGTGTTGCCGCCGGATCTGCGTCCGTTGGTACCGTTGGAAGGCGGCCGCTTCGCCACGTCCGACTTGAACGATCTGTATCGTCGCGTCATCAACCGCAACAATCGCCTGAAGCGGCTGTTGGAACTCAATGCGCCGGACATCATCGTGCGCAACGAGAAGCGCATGCTGCAGGAATCGGTGGATGCGCTGATGGACAACGGTCGACGCGGTCGCGCCATCACCGGCACCAACAAGCGCGCGCTGAAGTCGCTGGCCGACATGATCAAGGGCAAGCAGGGGCGGTTCCGTCAGAACCTGCTCGGCAAGCGCGTGGATTATTCCGGTCGTTCGGTGATCACCGTCGGCCCGACGCTCAAGCTGCACCAGTGCGGCCTGCCCAAGAAAATGGCGCTGGAACTCTTCAAGCCGTTCATCTTCTCCAAGCTGCAGTTGCGCGGCATCGCGCCGACCATCAAGGCGGCCAAGAAGTCGGTCGAGCGCGAGGAGCCGGTGGTGTGGGACATCCTCGAAGAGGTGATCCGCGAACATCCGGTGCTGCTGAACCGCGCGCCGACGTTGCACCGCCTCGGCATCCAGGCGTTCGAGCCCAAGCTGATCGAGGGCAAGGCAATCCAGCTGCATCCGCTGGTGTGCACCGCGTTCAACGCCGACTTCGATGGCGACCAGATGGCCGTGCACGTGCCGCTGTCGCTGGAAGCGCAACTGGAAGCGCGCGCGCTGATGATGTCCACCAACAACATCCTGTCGCCCGCCAACGGTGATCCGATCATCGTGCCGACCCAGGACGTGGTGTTGGGTCTCTATTACATGACCCGCGAACTGGTCGGTGCCAAGGGCGAGAACATGGTGTTCGCCGATGTCGCCGAGGCGCGTCGCGCCTACGAAACCGGCGCCGCCGCGCTGCACGCCAAGGTCAGGGTCCGCATCCGCGAGGTCGACGTTGCGGCCGACGGTTCACACCAGGAGAAGATCACCCTCACCGATACCACGGTCGGGCGTGCGCTGCTGGCCGAGATCCTGCCGGAAGGCCTGGCCTTCAGCCGCATGAACACCGAGCTGACCAAGAAGGCGATTTCGAAGCTGATCAATGCGTGCTACCGCGAGCTGGGCCTCAAGGAAACGGTGGTGTTCGCCGACCAGTTGATGTACACGGGTTACCGTTTCGCGACGATTTCCGGCATCTCGATCGGCATCGACGACATGAAGATTCCGGACGAGAAGAAAGGCATCCTGGAGGCGGCCGAGAAGGAAGTGGTCGAGATCCAGCAGCAGTTCCAGTCGGGCCTGGTCACCGCGGGCGAGCGCTACAACAAGGTGGTCGACATCTGGTCGCGCACCAGCGAGCAGATTGCCGCGGCAATGATGAAGGGCATCGGCACCGAATGGGTCAAGGATGCCGAAGGCAAGCCGGTCGAACAGAAATCGATGAATTCGATCTATATCATGGCCGACTCCGGCGCGCGTGGTTCCGCGGCGCAGATCCGGCAGCTTGCCGGCATGCGCGGCCTGATGGCGAAGCCGGATGGCTCGATCATCGAGACGCCGATCAAGGCCAACTTCCGCGAAGGCCTGGACGTGCTGCAGTACTTCATTTCCACCCACGGCGCACGCAAGGGCCTGGCCGACACGGCGCTGAAGACCGCGAACTCCGGCTACCTGACCCGGCGTCTGGTGGACGTGGCCCAGGACGTGGTGGTGACCGAGCACGATTGCGGCACCCGTGAGGGTCTGGCCATGACGTCCATCGTCGAAGGCGGCGACGTGGTCGAGCCTTTGCGTGATCGCGTGCTCGGGCGCGTGGTGGTCGAGGACGTATATGCGCCGGGCGACGACGACAAGCCGATCGCCGAGCGCAACACCCTGCTGGACGAGGCCTTGGTCGCAGAGCTGGATGCCGTCGGCGTGCAGAGCATGACGGTACGTTCGCCGATCACCTGTGCGTCGGAATTCGGGGTGTGTGCGCTGTGCTATGGCCGCGACCTCGCACGCGGGCATCTGGTCAATATCGGCGAGGCGGTCGGTGTGATCGCCGCGCAGTCGATCGGTGAGCCCGGCACCCAGTTGACGATGCGTACCTTCCACATCGGCGGCGCGGCTTCGCGCGCGGCGGCGGTGGACAACGTGACCATCAAGACCAAGGGCACCCTGAAATTCAACAACCTCAAGACGGTGAAGCACGCCCAGGGCCACCTGGTCGCGGTGTCGCGTTCCGGCGACGTCAGCCTGATCGACGTCAACGGTCGCGAGCGTGAGCGCTACAAGGTGCCCTACGGCGCCACCATCACAGTCAAGGACGGTGCCGAGGCCAAGGCCGGACAGACCATCGCCAACTGGGATCCGCACACCCATCCGATCGTGACCGAAGTGGCGGGCCGCGTGCGTTACATCGACTTCGTCGATGGCGTGACCGTGCAATCGTCGATTGACGAGCTGACCGGCCTCGAGAGCGTGGTGGTCACCGATCCGAAGCGGCGCGGCAGCAACGCCAAGGACCTGCGTCCGGCGGTGCGTCTGGAAGACAAGAAGGGCAATGATCTCAAGCTGCCCGGCACCGACATCCCGGCGCAGTCGTACTTGCCGGCCGGCGCGATCGTGTCGATCCAGGACGGCGCCGACGTCGGCGTCGGCGACGTGGTCGCGCGCATCCCGCAGGAGTCGTCCAAGACCCGCGACATCACCGGCGGCCTGCCGCGGGTCGCGGACCTGTTCGAGGCCCGCAAACCGAAGGAGCCGGCGATCCTCGCCGAGGTTTCCGGCGTGGTCAGTTTCGGCAAGGACACCAAGGGCAAGCAGCGCCTGGTTATCAAGGACGCCGACGGCAACGAGCACGAAGACCTGATCCCGAAATGGCGCCACGTCGTGGTGTTCGAGGGCGAGCATGTCGAGAAGGGTGAAACCGTGGTGGACGGCGAGTCCGATCCGCGCGACATCCTGCGCCTGCTGGGCGTCGAGCGGCTAGCTGCTTACCTGGTCAAGGAAATCCAGGACGTGTACCGCCTGCAGGGCGTCAAGATCAACGACAAGCACATCGAGGCGATCATCCGTCAGATGCTGCGCAAGGTCGAGATCAGCGATGCGGGTGACACGACCTATCTGCGTGGCGAACAGGTTGATCGCAACCGCTTCGACGAGGTCAACCGCAAAGCCGAAGCCCGCGACGAGCGTCCGGCCATCGCGATCCCGGTGCTGCTGGGCATCACCAAGGCCTCGCTGGCGACCGAGTCGTTCATTTCGGCGGCCTCGTTCCAGGAAACCACGCGGGTGCTGACCGACGCTGCGGTACGCGGCAAGCGCGACGACTTGCGGGGCCTCAAGGAAAACGTTATAGTTGGCCGCTTGATTCCGGCCGGTACGGGACTTGCGTACCACGTGCAACGCAAGGCGTCGGCAGGCCTGACCGATGCGGAAATGGCAACTCTCGCCAATGTGTCCGCCGTGTTCGAGGAAACCGGCGAGGCGCAAGGCGAAGCGCCGCAACCGGTGGTTTGATGATGTGACGACGCCGCGCGCCGGGTGCGCGCGGTACCATCGAAATGAGGCGCAACGGACGCGCTTCGTGTTCGAGGGCAGGATGCCGGCGGCGCCCAGGCTTGTTCAGCTTGGCGATTCCGTGTTAAAATTCCGCTTCTGGGCAGACCGGACATCCGGTCTGCCCTTGGTTTTCGTACAGAGCGGTAAAGAGTGAATTCGGGCGCTGCGCGCCCTGCAAAGGGTGAAAACAAAGAGTCGGGCCACGACGCTTTCCTTTTTACTCTTTGCAGCGAGCAAAGCGAGCGACTTTACTCTTCGCCATTCGCAACGACCGATTTTTTCATTTTCACAAGACCTTGAAGAATATGGCAACTGTCAGCCAGTTGGTGCGCCGACCGCGCAGCCCGAAAACCTACAAGAGTGCGTCGCCGGCGCTGCAGAAATGTCCGCAGCGGCGTGGCGTTTGCACGCGCGTTTACACCACCACGCCGAAGAAGCCGAACTCGGCGATGCGCAAAGTGGCCAAGGTGCGCCTGACCAATGGTTACGAGGTCATCAGCTATATCGGCGGCGAAGGCCACAATCTGCAGGAACACTCGGTCGTGCTGATCCGCGGCGGTCGCGTCAAGGATCTGCCGGGTGTGCGCTACCACACCGTGCGCGGCTCACTCGATTGTGCCGGCATCGCCAAGCGCCGCAAATCGCGTTCCAAGTACGGCGCCAAGCGGCCGAAGGGTTGATGGGTAAAGAGTGAAGTCGGCGGCGGCGCCGCCTGCAAAGAGTAAGAAGCAGTAAAGAGTGGAGTCGCCCCGCTTCGCGGGGCTGCAAAGGGTAGAGGAAGAGCGGGAGCGCACAGTCTGCAGCTTCTCTTTTCCATTCTCAGCGCCGAAGGCGCGACTTTGCAGCGAGCAACGCGAGCGACTTATCCAGTTCAGCAGTTGTCGCCAACTGAACGAAGAGCCAGGTAAGCCAAATAATGTCCCGCAAAGGTTCCCATCCCGCCCGCGTGATCCTGCCCGATCCGAAGCACGGCAGCCAGCTGATCGCGCGCTTCATCAACATGGTGATGAAAAGCGGCAAGAAGTCGGTCGCCGAGGGCATCGTGTACGGCGCGCTCGATCATCTGGGCGAAAAGAATCCAGAGCCGGTCGCGCTGGTCGAGAAGGCGCTCAACAACGTGGCCCCCTCGGTGGAGGTGAAGTCGCGACGTGTTGGCGGCGCCACCTATCAGGTGCCGGTGGAAGTGCGCGCTTCCCGTCGTACCGCGCTGGCGATGCGCTGGACCATCGAGGCGGCGCGCAAGCGTGGCGAAAATTCGATGCCGCGCAAGCTCGCTGCCGAATTGCTCGAAGCTTCGGAAAACCGCGGCGGCGCGGTCAAGAAGCGCGAGGAAACCCACCGCATGGCGGAAGCCAACAAGGCCTTCTCGCACTACAGGTGGTGACAAGAGCGGTAAAGAGTGAAGTCGCCCCGCTTCACTGGACTGGAAAAGGCAAAGGGGAAAGCAAGAGCGCGCGGTTCGCAGCTCTTTCACTTGGCTCTTTACAGCGAACGAAGTGAGCGACTTTACAGCTCGCGAGCGACTTTCCTGTCTTCAACTCGCAGAACGTCAGTCGAAGAGACAAGATCAGGCAATCAGAGACAGCTCCAGGTAACCAGGCAATGGCACGCATCACCCCCATCGAGCGCTATCGGAATTTCGGCATCATGGCTCACATCGATGCCGGCAAGACCACGACCACCGAGCGCATC
>JBOHYV010000027.1:0-14482 GCA_050738135.1 Rhodanobacteraceae bacterium
TGTGGCTGGAACGGCGGATCCGGGTTTGTCGGGCAAAAAAATCCATGGCCATCCGGGAATCGGGAAAGCTGATGTCGCAGGCCGTTATTCTGCCGCGACGCTCCGCGCAAGGCGGCTGTTGTGGAAAATCAGGGCAGGAAGCCCGTTCTGGCGCCCGTGGGGAATCAAACTGTTCGTTTGCCCGAGTATCCAGAGAGGCAGCGATCAGGGATGATCGCTAGGAAAATGACACTTTGGGCACTTCACGCTTGGCCGGATCATCGATCGCCAGTTGCTCCGCCGGCGCGAAACCAAGCGGCCCCGCGATCAGCGTCGAGGGAAACACCTGGACCTTGTTGTTGTAGTTCATCACCGAGTCGTTGTACGACTGTCGTGCGAACGCAACGCGGTTTTCGGTGGAGGTGAGCTCCTCGGACAGCTGCATCATGTTCTGGTTGGCCTTCAGGTCCGGGTATGCTTCACTGACCGCGAACAGCCGGCCCAGCGCCTGGGTCAACTGGTTTTCGCTGCCGGACAACTGCTTCATCGCGTCCGGATCACCGGGCTTCGCCTTGGCGGCCGCCAGTCCATTCACCGCCGCGGTACGCGCCTGGGTAACGGCTTCCAGTGTTTCGCGCTCGTGCTTGATGTAGCCTTTGGCGGTCTCGACCAGGTTCGGGATCAGATCGTGGCGGCGGGTCAACTGGACATCGATCTGCGCGAACGCGTTCTTGTAGGCGTTGCGCGAAGTGACCAACCCGTTGTAGATCGCGATCAGGTAAATCACAATGATGGCGATGATGATCAGGATGATGATCAGACCCGTCATTGTTTTCTCCTCAGTTGGAAGTTTTGTCCAAGGCGGCTGTCGTGAAAAACCAGGCCACGAATCTCTTGAGGCTCTTGGCCGTGGATAATGGCTTTCACGAAGGCTGTCAAGCCCAGTCCGGCCGCGACGAGACTCGACAACTGTCGCCGACCGACCAGCCCGTCATTGCGACGATCAGGGATGATCGCACAACAATTTGAGCATAGCATGCGTTTATCCGCTTTCTGCGCAGGACTGACCTGCCTCCTGGTTTCAACCACCGCGCTGACCGCATGGCGCACCCAGACCCACGGCAACACCGTTCCGCCCGAGCCGAACGTCGTCCATACCGGCTCGCACGCGCGCTTGCCGGCAGCGCGCGTCGACGCCGCGCTCAAACTCTACGAACACTGGCTGGATCAACTCGCCGCGGAAAACCGTACCGCCGGCCTCGCGACCGCCGTGGTGATCAACGGCAAGGTGCGCTACGAGCGCACCCTCGGTTACGCCAACGCAGCCACCGGCGCCAAGGTGAAACCCGATACCGTATTCCGGCTGGCATCGCTGTCCAAGGCATTTGCCACCGCTCTGACCGGTTTGCTGGTGCGTCGCGGCAGGTTGAGCTGGGACACGCGGCTTTCGACGGTACTGCCGTTCTTCAAACTGCGCGACGCCAACGCTTCGCAGTCCGCGACGGTACGCGACATCCTGAGCCAGAGCATCGGCTTGCCGCACAACGCCTACGACAACCTGTTGTCCAGTGGCGTGCCGTACCAGAAGCTGGAGCGCAAGATCGCGGACGTGCCATTGACCTGTGATCCGGGCGACTGCTACGGCTACCAGAACATCGCCTTCTCGCTGATCGGCGACGTGATCCACGCCAAGACCGGCCAGTTCTTCATCCACATGATCGACAGGTACCTGTTCCTGCCACTCGGCATGACCACCGCCAGCTTCGGGCGCGACGGACTGGAAGACAGCCGCAGCTGGGCGCGCCCGCACCACAAACGCGACGGGCACTGGGTTGCCTACGAACCCAATGACCACTTCTACATACCGCCCGCGGCCGGCGTCAATGCCAGCATCCGCGACATGGAGCAATGGCTGATCGCGCAAATGGGCGGCCGCCCAATGGTGCTGCCCGGCTCGCTGCTGGAAGTGCTGCACGCACCGGTGATCGCCACGCCGAGCGAACGGATGTTTTCCAACTGGCGTCGCGCGCGCGTCAAGAAGGCATCCTACGCGCTGGGCTGGCGCGTGTACGACTACGCAGGCCATACCCTGATCTTTCATGCTGGAGCCGTCCAGGGTTACCGCTCGATGATCGGCTTCCTGCCGGAATATCACGCTGGCGTTGTGGTCCTGTGGAACTGCGAAAGCAACACCCCGGCGGGGCTGATGCCCGAACTGCTCGATGCGCTGCTCGGCCTGCCTCACCAGGATTGGGCGGGACTTGATCGACCCGAACACACGGCCAGGCGGAAGACACGCCACACCCGCCGCAGCCGCTGAGCATTGCAAACATCAACGGTCAGCATCTGCCACGCCGCTATCACTGTCGCAGCCCGGCCGTGATTCGATGCGATGGTTATCTCTTGAATAAAATCGGCGGTAACCCGGGTAGCGGGATGGCGGTCGGCTGCAATGAGCTCTTGGCTCGGTGACCGGTCGCTACTCGCGCCATCCATGGCGCTCGCCCTGGCGGGCCGCCTTCGGCGTTCGGGCGCGCTCCTGCGCCTCGTCGAAACCACGGGCCAGCGCGCGTGGCTTCTCAACCACCAAACTTGAATTGGATGGTGCGGCGCACGACGCTGGCAACGGGTTGGCCATCTTTCGTGGCCGGCTTGAACTTGTAGCGTTCGACCGCTTGGACGGCGGCGCGGTCGAATACGCGATGCGGCTGCGAGTCGACGACATGCGGGTCCTCGACCGAGCCATCCGGCGAAACCGTGAATTCGACCACCGCGTAGCCCGATATCTGCTCACGTGCCGCGGTGGTCGGGTATCGCGCCGCGAACGCCTTGACGACGACGGCATCGCGAGTCGTGCCCTGGGGCTTGGTCGCAGTTGGCTGCCGTGCAACCGTCTGCGCCGCTGACTGCTGCTCGGCCGCGAGTTTGGCTGCGGCTTGTTTCTCGGCCGCAGCCTTCGCGGTAGCCGCCTGTTGTGCAGCCGCCTGCTGCGCGGCAGCCTGCTTCGCGGCGGCCTCATGCGCGACGGCAAGTTTGGCCGCCTGCTGGGTCTTCAACTGCGTTTGCTGTTGCTGGCGTGCCTGCAACTTTTTCTGCGCATCCAGCTTGGAGCGCAACAGGGTCAGCGTGTAATTGGTGGGGTCGGCGTTCGCGAGCAGGTCGATTTCACGATCGGCTTCGGCGAAATTGTCCTGCGAAATGGCTCTTTCCACATCGGGCACGCCGAACGGAAAAGTTTCACGCAGCGCGTCCTTCGCGACCTGGTTGTCCGGAGCCTTCGCCAGCACCGCTTCGTAGTATTCCATCGCGTTGTCGCCGGCTGGCGCGATCAGCCGATGCTGGGCATACGCCTCACGCGCGGCGGCAAGCAGGTCGGCTACGCTCATCGAAGCAAGTTTGGCCTTGGCTGCCACGGCTGCCTGCTGTTGCGCTTGCGCGGTGCTGGCGGCGGCGGCCGGCGGCTGTGCCGGCAATGCCGCGGGCGCCGAAGTCGGCACCTGTTTGACGGCAGTGGATGCCACGGGTTTCGTGCGGGCCTTGGCAGCCGTGGACGGCGCATGTTGCCCCTGGCCGCACCCTGCCAGCAACAACACCATGCCGGTGATGATCGCGACGCCGCGCAAACCGGCGGCGAGCCCGGATGCCCCCCATTCGGAGCGACTGGATGCAAGAGTAGTCATGCGCCCACCTGTGTACGAAAAGAGAGGAAGTGCGACATGAAAACCATGCACGAACCGTTCCATTCCTCCGCACGGTTTCCTCGTATCGGAAGATTGCCCCACGGCAAAGGAACAAGATGTGACGGGCTCGACAATCGGGCGACATACGCGCCGCGCGTGCCCTGACGAGCGGCGCTCCGCGAGGGCTCTCACCGCCGACCGTCCGGCGGCGTTTCGCGTGCCGCCGCGGCTACCGCGGCGAACCCGGAAATGGAAAGCCCCGGCACGGGGCCGGGGCCAACATCTGCAGCTTTTGCCCGCGATCTCCCCGCGCTGGGCGTCGCGGGAAGAGCAGGCTTGTCGTTATGGATACCCGTGAAGCTTCACCGCCGTGCGGCGGGATTACTTCTTTGCACGCTTCTTCGCACGCTTGGTCTTGCTGGCGCGCGAGGTTTTGGCCATCACGGCCTTCTTCGTGGTGCGCTTGCGGGCCGTCTTCTTGGCGGCGCGTTTGCGTGCCGGCTTCTTCGCGGCCTTCCTGGCCGTCTTGCGGACAGACTTGCGCGCGCTCTTGCGCGCGGTCGAGGTTTTGGCTTTCGCCGATTTGCGGGCCGCCTTCTTGGCGGGTTTTCTCTTCGCAGCTTTCTTCGTAGCCATGGTTCGTCTCAGCTCCTCATCAGTTGGCAGTGGTTGCCCAGTGAACGCATGCAGAAACGCCTCGCACAAAAGATCGCTGTTCGTGGCGTGCCGCAGGTTGGACACTTGACGACGTGTGCGCTCGTCGGAGAGCAGCCGAAGTACATGCATCGGAATCGAGACGGTAATTTTCCGAACCCTCTCGGATTTGTGACCGTGCTCAATATACGGCTTGATGTACTTGGCAGTCGGCATGTTTCCGTCTTGCTACATGTCGTCGGACGGAAAGCTAGCCCCATGGAATCGTGGTGTCAATCGATTTTTTACGGCAAATGAAGCCCTTGCGGATGTCCGCACGCGCGCATCGGCGTCCGACTTCAGCACCGGGAGCAGGCATGCCCTCGTCGAACGTGGACGTATAGACATCCATTTGAATTCGTGTCGCATGCACCATGATCCCCTGAAACCCGTACCAGTATTGGCTTGCACACGTCACGCACACAAAACGCACGGATGAACGCAAGCTCCGTCGATACACACGATGCAAAGCATCGCCATGCGCCGCAAAGGCACCGGCCGAGGCTGAACAACCGGCAAACCGGCACGCAAAACTTTTGTGCGAACAACGCTCGATCGCGGGTCAACAGCCCGCCCGACCACTGTCACTCGTCCTTCTCGATCAACTCGGCGTAGTCATCGGGAGCGAGCAATGCATCCAGATCATCGGGGCCTGCGGTCTTGACCAGGAACAACCAACCCTCGCCATAGGCATCCTCGTTGATGGTTTCGGGCTTGTCGGCAAGCACCTCATTCACCGCCACGACTTCGCCGCTGACCGGTGCGTAGATATCCGAAGCCGCCTTGACCGACTCCACCACCGCGCAGCTTTCTCCGGCCTTGACGGTGTCGCCGACCTTGGGCAGTTCGACGTAAACGAGATCGCCGAGCAGGCCTTGCGCATGATCGGAAATGCCGACGCGCACCTGGTCGGCGTTTTCGACGCGCGCCCACTCGTGCGACTTCTGGAACTTCAGATCACCGGGAATCTCGCTCATTGCACTTGTCCTTGGTTGATCGCGGGGGTTGAAGATTCTAACGCTCAAATACAGCTCTTGCCGTCCCGCACAAACGGATACTCCACTTGGCGCAAGGCCAGTTCGCGGGCGCGGATGTCCACGCGCAGGTTCTCGCGCGCGCCCGCCGGAACGCGCGCGAAACCGATCGCCTTGCCCAAGGTGGGCGAAAAGATGCCCGACAGGATCGCGCCATCACCCTTGCCGGTCGCGACACGCTGACCATGGCGTAACACGCCCTTGTCGTCCAGCACCACGCCGATCAATTCACGTGGCACGCCGCGGGCCTTCTGTTTTTCCAGCGCGGTGCGGCCGATGAAATCACGGCCCTCGTCCATCGACACCGTCCACGCGAGGCCTGCCTCCCACGGAGTGATGTCCTCGTCCATGTCCTGGCCGTACAAATTCATGCCGGCCTCGAGGCGCAAGGTGTCGCGTGCGCCCAGACCCGCCGGATGCACGCCCGCCGCAGCGAGCGCATCCCACAACGCGACCGCGTGCGAATCGGGGACCATGATCTCGAAGCCGTCCTCGCCCGTGTAGCCGGTGCGTGCGACGAACAAGGGCATGCCGCCGGGACCGTGCGCTTCGGCAGCGACGAACTTTCCGAGCTTCTCCACCCGTTGCTGGTCCGCCGGATCGATCAACCCCAGCACCTTCCCGCGCGCCTGCGGCCCCTGCACCGCGATCATCGCGAGATCATTGCGCTCGTCCACGGAGACGCCGAATGCCTGGGCCTGTTTCCTGATCCACGCGAGATCCTTGTCGTGGGTGGCAGCGTTCACGACCATTCGAAAGAAGTCATCGGCAAGGAAATACGTGATCAGATCGTCGATCACTCCGCCGCGTTCATTGAGCATGCATGAATACAGCGCCTTGCCGGGCTTCTTCAGCTTGCCGATGTCGTTGGCCAGCAGATGGCGCAGGAAGCCACGGCAGTGCGCGCCGCGCAAGTCCACCACGGTCATGTGCGAAACATCGAACATGCCAGCGCCATGGCGCACCGCATGATGTTCCCCGATCTGCGAGCCGTAGTGCAGGGGCATGTCCCAGCCGCCGAAATCCACCATCTTCGCGCCCGCGGCGCGGTGGGTGGCGTTGAGGATGGTCTGCTTGGTCATGGCGTTCTCTGTGCGATCGTCCCTGATCGCTGCGTTATTGAAGGGTGTGATTAACTGGCTGGCCTTGGACTGTGGCATCGGAACGGCCATCCATGGCCCGACTGTTCACAACAGCCGCTTCGACTGATGCACTTATTATCGGGTAGATCGCACGCCCGGGACAGCTTGTGCGCGCATGTGCTGCTAGATTGCACGCATGGATCCTCCGACGACCACGGGCGGCGTCGTGGAGTGGCTGCCGCTGCCGGAAACCGGTGAAAACGTGCTGCGCTTCACCGGCGACTGGACACTGCCGCACTTCGCGCAGCTCGAGGCCCAACTCGATGCGCTCAAGCCGCGGCTGCCGGAAACGCCCGACGTCGATTTCAACGACATCGGCCGGATCGACACCACCGGCGCGGGCCTGATCGCGGTCGCGCTGGGCCCCAAGTGCCTGCAGTGGCTGGCCGAGCACGACCGCGATGTTCCCCACGAGCTGCGCGGCCTGCTCGACCTCGTCAGCGAAGCGGTGGCGGAGATCTACGCGCACCGTCCACCGCCGCCGCGCAATTTCGGATTCGTGGACATGCTGGCCGACGTCGGCGACAACGTCGTTCACCTGGGAAAACTCACCGCCAAACTGCTGGCTTTCGTCGGCATCACGCTGGAAACGCTGGTGCGCACCCTGTGGCGGCCCAGGCGCTGGCGCATGACTTCGCTGGTCGCACACATCGAACAGACCGGTCTGCACGCGGTGCCGATCGTCGTGCTGCTGTCGTTCCTGATCGGCGCAGTCATTGCGTTTCTTGGCGCGACCGCGCTTCGCCAGTACGGTGCAAGTGTATTCACCGTGGAACTGGTGTCCTACGCATTCCTGCGCGAACTGGCGGTGCTGCTGACCGCGATCATCCTGGCGGGACGCACCGCCAGCGCGTTCACTGCCCAGATCGGCGCGATGAAGGTCGGCGAGGAAGTCGATGCAATGCGCAGCATGGGCCTCGATCCGGTTGAACTGCTGGTGCTGCCGCGGGTGATTGCGGTGATGATCGTGATGCCGCTGCTGACGTTTCTGGCCATGCTGGCCGGCATTGTCGGCGGCGGGCTGGTGTGCTGGTTCGCGCTCGACATCACACCGAACATGTTCCTCTCGGTGTTCCAGGCCAACACCCCGCTGTATTACCTGTGGCTGGGACTGGCCAAGGCGCCGATCTTCGCATTCCTGATTGCGGTGATCGGTTGCCTCGAAGGTTTCAAGGTGCAGGGCAGCGCGCAATCGGTGGGCGAGCGCACCACCTCCAGCGTGGTGCAATCGATCTTCATGGTGATCGTGGTCGATGCGGTGGCCGCGCTTTTCTTCATGGAGATGAAGTGGTGAACGCGGCCGCGCCACGCGAAGCCCTGGTTGAGGTGCGCGGTCTGCGCAGCCGGTTCGGCGAACAGGTCGTGCACGAGAATCTCGATCTCGATGTCTACCGCGGCGAGATCTTGGGCGTGGTGGGCGGCTCGGGCAGCGGCAAATCGGTGCTGTTGCGCGCCATCCTCGGATTGCGCCGCCCGGACGCCGGCAGCGTCAGATTGTTCGGCGAGAACCTGCACGAGCTGCCGGAAGGTCGCCGCATCGCGATCGAAAGCCGCTGCGGGGTGCTGTTCCAGAATGGCGCGTTGTTTTCCTCGTTGACCGTGAGCGAGAACGTGCGGGTGCCGCTGATGGAACACACCCGGCTCACCGTGCACGATGCACTGCGGGTGGCTGCCCTGAAGATCGCGTTGGCGGATCTCACCCCCGATGTGCGTCGCAAATACCCCTCGGAATTGTCCGGTGGCATGCGCAAGCGCGCCGCGCTGGCGCGCGCGCTGGCCCTGGACCCGGATATCGTGTTCCTCGACGAGCCGACCTCGGGACTCGACCCCATCGCGGCGGCGTCGTTCGACCAGCTGATCCGCACCCTGCGCGACGCGCTGGGGCTGACCGTGTTCATGATCACCCACGACCTCGACTCGCTGCACGCGATCTGCGACCGTGTTGCGGTGCTTGCACGCAAGCACGTGATCGTGGCCGATACGCTGGACAAGGTGGAACGCTTCGACGACCCTTGGATCCGCGAATACTTCCAGGGGCCACGCGGCCGGGCGGCCGAGTCCGTCCATGCGCTTGCATGAATAGGGTAGCCATATGGAAACCAGGGCTCATCACGTATTGATCGGCGCCTTCACCCTCGGGGTGGTGGTGCTGGTGGTGCTGTTCGCACTGTGGCTGGGCAAGACCAACCTCAACAGGCAGTACAACTACTACGACATCGTGTTCACCGAAGCGGTGACCGGCCTGTCCAAGGGCAGCCCGGTGCAGTACAACGGCATCCAGGTCGGCGAGGTCAGTCAGTTGAAGCTGGACCCGAAGGACCCGCGCAAGGTGTTCGCGCGCATCCAGGTGGCCGCCGACACGCCGATCAAGACCGACACCCGTGCCAAGCTGGGCCTGTTGGGCCTGACCGGCGCGGCCTTCGTGCAACTGACAGGCGGCGCGCCATCGAGCAAACCACTGATGCCGACCTCCAGCGACCCGGTGCCGATAATCCACTCGGAAAGCTCGGCGCTGAGCAGCCTGCTGTCATCGGGCAGCGACGTGGTCACCTCGCTCAACGGCATCCTCGATCGGCTGAGTCAGGTGGTTTCGCCGCAAAACGTCGACCGTATCAACCACACGCTGGAAAACATCGATCAGACCACCACGATGCTTGCTGCCGAACGCGACGACCTGCGCACCCTCATCCAGCAAGCCGCAACCGCCTCGAAGCAACTCAACCAGACGCTGGCCGGCGCCAACCGGCTGGTCAACGGCCCCGGCAAGGCAACGCTCGATCGCGCCGCGGCGGCCATGGCATCGTTGCAGCAAACCACGCAAACCCTTGACCAGCTGCTTGCGGAAAACCAGGGATCGCTGCGATCCGGCCTGCGCGGCATGGACCAGATCGGTCCGACCCTGCGCGAATTGCGCTCCACCTTGAGCGATATCCACCGAATCACCAGCCAGTTGCAGGCCAATCCCGCCGGGTATCTGCTCGGCCGCGACCACGCCACTGAATTCACGCCCAAGCACTGAGGACGCACCGATGACTGGAACCAGGCCGTTGTTCACTGCGCGTGCACTGCTCGGGTTGTGTGCGGTCAGCCTGTTGCTCACTGCCTGCTCGGTGTTGCCCAAGCGCCAAGCCGTGCAGATCTGGCAACCGGAACAATCCGCCGTCGTGACGGCCAGTGCCGCGCCAGCTGATTTCAGCCTGCGCGTGGATACGCCCAACGCCACCGGCCTGCTCGATCAGACCGGAATTGTCGTGCTGCCCGAACCCGGCCAAATCAGCACGTACAAGGGCGCGCGCTGGAGCATGACGCCCGCGCTCCTGGTGCAGCATCGCCTGGTCGATGCATTCATGGCCGCGAAACTGCCCGAGGTCACCATCGACGAAGACCGCTTCGCATCCGATTACACGCTGAGCGGTGACCTGCGCACGTTCCAGTCCGAATACCGGTCGGGCTCTCCGGTCGTGGTGGTGCGGCTCGACGCGCAATTGCGCCGCGGAGGATCACGCCAGCTGCTGGCAACACACAGTTTCGTGGTCACGCAGAAGCCATCAGGCGTCGAGATCGCGCAGATCGTCGCCGCGTTCGGCGCGGCCGACGACGCACTCGCGAAACAGGTCGTCGCGTGGACACTCGACGTGGCCGGCCACGATCGGGCGGCGCACCCCGCAAGCGCCGGCGACAAGGCAACTCCACGCCACTGACGCTTTCGCGCGGTTTCATTCGCTTCCGGCTGGCAATGCAAAACCCACTTCGACATCCCTGCCTTTCTTCGCACTCCTCCAAAGCGGTTTCGCTCGCCTCCCCAAGAGCGGTTTCGCTCGCCGACGCGAGTACGGCACCGCCAACGGCGCGAGTTCTCGCTCCGACACCGGCCCTCCATGGCCGCGTCATGGCAAACTGCGGCATTGCAGGTCATGGATGACCGGCAACGAAGCAGAGCTTTTCTCCGCGCCGTTGCATGACGCCGCGGCGCACAGCCGAACGGCAGAGCAAGCGCCGCATGTCCGAGGCCAGGGACGGCCGAGTTCGGCGCGGCTGCCGTTCGGCGAGCACCAAGGGCAGTTGAGCCGACACGATGTCGGCGAAACCGTCATGCCCGGCGCAATGGTTTTGGCCACTTTTGCCGTAACAAAAGTGGCCCGCGCCGCGGGACGGCGCGGAAAAAGGACAGGGATGTCGTCTGACATCACGCGAGGACCCGAACCCTCTCCCGAAGGGAGAGGGTCAAGACTGCGGCTCCCGGCCTTCGACTACCCTCTCGCGAAGCGAAAAGCCATGGAACGTCAGCCTGCGCCGGATGACGCCACCAAGCGGTCACACACTGCGATCGCCGTGATCGGTCACGCCCCTACGGGATACGCCGGCGCTGCATCCAGCGCCGATGCGCACACTTCCGCGAGTTCCAGCAGACGCAAGTCGGAACCGGGCGCGCCGACGAACTGCATCCCGATCGGCATGCCGTCCGGCAACGTGCCCATCGGGATGCTCACCGCCGGGCATGCGGAAAGGCTGGCGAAAGCGGTCAGGTCGGCTTGCGAAGCCGGCGCCGGCGCATCGATGGCGAATGCGGCTTGCGGCGTGGTGGGCATGACCAAAACGTCCACCCGCGAGAACACGCGGCGCGCCTTCAGCATCGCGTAGTCCAGCACGCGATCGGCGACGACGTAATCGGCCGCGGATTTGTGCGCGGCAAAGTCGAGCATGCGGCGGAAATCATCGGATACCGGGTGCGCCGTGTCGGCAAGCTCCGTGGTGAAGGTATGGCGCATTTCGGCTTCCATCAGCAGCAGCCCGGCGCGCCGCATTTTCGGGTAAGGCCAATCGGAAAAATCCAGGGTCTGACGCTCACCAAGTTCGCGTGCGAGCCTCGCCAACGCCGCATCGAACACTTCGATGACGGCCCGCTCCACGCCGATGCCGCCAAGGTCCGGCAGCACGCCGCAGCGCAGATGCGCGGGATTCCAGTCCGGCGGTTGCAGTGCAACCCGGCGTCGGCGCGAGCGCGGGTCGTCGGCGTCGTAACCGGCCAGCACCTGCAGCATCACCACCAGATCGCCCACGCTGCGCGCTAGGATGCCGACCGCGTCCAGCCGTCGTGCCGCCGGTACCAGTCCGCGTGTGGAAATTTCGCCGTGGGTCGGCTTCAGCGCGAACACGCCGCAGTAACTCGCGGGAATGCGCACCGAGCCCAGTGTGTCGGACCCGATGGCGACCGGCGCCAAGCCGGCCGCGACCGCCGCTGCCGAACCGCCTGACGATCCGCCGGCCACGCGATTCGAGTCGAACGGGTTGCGCGTGGTGCCGAAATGCGGGTTGCGGGTGGCCGCGCCCAGCGCGCCCTCGTCGAGATTGGTCTTGCCCAGGAGCACCGCGCCGGCCGCCCTCAGGCGTGCGATCGCGTGCGCATCGTTGCGTGCGACGTGGTCTCCGCGCGAGGGCAATCCGGCCCGCGTCGGATAGCCTGCCACATCGAAATTGTCCTTGATGGCGACCGGAATTCCGTCCAGCCGCCCGATCGGACCTTCGCGGCGGCGGCGCTGTGCGCTGGCGGCCTGATCGCGCACGATGTCTGGACGCACATCCACGAACGCGTGCAACGTCCGGTCCCGCCGGTCGATCGCGTCGAGGCAAGCTTCGACCAGCGCCTCGGACGAGGTACGCCCGGCCGCCAACCAATGCAGGCATTGGCACACGCTGCCGCGCCGCAGCGCTTCAGGTCCCGGCAATTCCCCTTCTTCGATCGCGTTCATGCATCCTCCCGACAAGTTGTCGAAAAAGTGCTCTCCTGCACTTTATTCAACGCGCCAATCAGGCATTTTCCCGTGCCTGATTCGCGGCGGGCCATCCGTGGTCCGCACTGGCACGGTGTTTCTCGACACCCTGCCAGTCGTTCGATTATGGGGGAAGCGCGTGCAGTTTGCCGGGTCTGCGGGAACCCGGGACAATGATCATCAGTGACGTGGCAACGACGGCGGCCGCCATGAGTGAACGCGAAAAGATGGAATACGACGTGGTCGTGGTGGGTGCGGGACCCGCGGGGCTGGCGTTTGCAATTCGCCTGAAACAGCTCCAATCCGAGGCTCGGGTGTGCGTGATCGAGAAGGGCGCGACCGTCGGCGCGCACATACTTTCAGGCGCGGTGATCGAGCCCGAACCGCTCGATGCGTTGCTGCCGGGCTGGCGCGACCATCCTCCGCCGATTTGCGTGCCTGCCGCGCGCGATGAATTCCTGCTGCTGCGCGATGCCAAGCGCGCAATCAAGCTGCCTACCCCGCCGCAGATGCACAACGCCGGCAACTTTATCGTGTCGCTGGGCGCGCTGTGCGCGTGGCTGGCGCCGCAGGCCGAAGCTCTGGGGGTGGACGTGTTTCCAGGCTTCGCTGCCGCCGATGCGGTGTTCGACGATGCCGGCGCGGTCGCGGGCGTGCGCATCGGCGATATGGGCGTCGCCCGGGATGGTTCGCACAAGCCGGGCTACACCCAGGGCATCGACATCCTCGCCCCGCTCACCGTAGTCGCCGAGGGCTGTCGCGGCAGCGTCAGCAAAACGCTGATCGCGAAATACGGGCTCGACAAAAATTGCGATCCGCAAACCTACGGCATCGGCCTCAAGGAACTGTGGCAACTGCCCGCCGGGCGCGCGCAGCCCGGCCACGTGACCCACACCGTCGGCTGGCCGCTCGACAATCGCACCTATGGCGGCAGCTTCATCTATCACCTCGACCAGAATCGCGTCGCAATCGGTTTCGTCGCGGGGCTGGATTATTCCGACCCGCTGTTTCGCCCGTGGGAAGCGTTCCAGCAATTGAAACACCATGCGCGGATCGAACCGTTGCTGGAAGGCGGCCAGATCGTCTCGGCCGGCGCGCGCGCACTGATCGAGGGCGGACTGCAATCGCTGCCGAACGTGGAAATGCCCGGTGCGATCCTGATCGGCGACGCCGCGGGCCTGATGAACGTGCCGAAGATCAAGGGCACGCATCAGGCGATCCGCTCGGGCATGCTGGCCGCCGAACATTTCGTGGAAAAACAATCGGGCGCAGGCTTCGACGCGCGCCTGCGTGCATCCAGCATCGCGAAAGAAATGCACAAGGTGCGCAACATCCGGCCCGGCTTCCATGACGGCTTGTGGCGCGGTCTCGCCAACGCGGCTTGGGAAACGGCCACGGCCGGCCTGTCGCCGTGGACATTGAAGAATCACGCCGACTGGTCGTCGCTGGACAAACTCGATCCGCCCGCCACGAAACAGAACCATCCCGGTCCCAATGCGGCGTCGCCGCGTGAGCCGGGCTGGACCGAGCGCAGCCTGCCGCCGCGCGACCGGCTGGCATCGGTGTATTTTGCCGCCACCGCGCACGACGAGGACCAGCCGGTGCATCTGCACGTCGCCGACACTTCGATCTGCGTGGATCGCTGCACGATCGAGTACGGCAACCCGTGCACGCGCTTTTGCCCCGCCAACGTTTACGAAATGGTCGAGGAGGCCGGCGCCGACGGCAACCCGTCGCTGCGCCTGCAGATCAACGCCGCCAACTGCGTGCACTGCAAGACCTGCGACATCAAGGACCCCTACGAGATCATCACCTGGGTGACGCCCGAAGGTGGATCGGGACCGAATTACCAGAACCTCTAAGTTCGGGACTCGGGACTCGGAACTCGGGACTCGAGACTCGGAACTCGGGACTCGAGACTCGGAGATCGGAACAACGTAATCCGCCTGGTATGAAACTCCCTCTCCCCCAGGCGGCTTCAACGTTTGGGGGAGAGGGGTGGGCTGGATATCCATCTCGCACCGCAACCGATATAGCACAAATGTGCTACACTCGGATCCGGAAACCGGAGCCGCAGCATGTCGACCACCACCACTATCCGCATGACGGATGAATTGAAAAAACGCGTCGCGCGCGCTGCCAAACGCGCCGGCACCACGCCGCACGCTTTTATCCTCGAAGCC
>JBOHYV010000028.1:0-14230 GCA_050738135.1 Rhodanobacteraceae bacterium
GCCTTGCCGCGGGCCGCGGCTGGGTGGCCGACCACCGCGGTCAGCACGTCGTTCAAGGTGACCAGCCCCTGGATGTCGCCGTACTCGTCCACCACCAGCGCGAACGGCGTTTTGGCGTCGCGGAACTCGTCCAGCACGTCCAATGCGCGAGTAGTGGAAGGCACGAACAGCGGTTTGGCGAGTTTGTTGAACAAGTCCACTCGTTCGGGCTGCAAGCCCGTGTCCGGTTCCTTGGCGAGCGATTGGAGCAGGCGCTTGACTTCGAGCACGCCCAGAACTTCGTCCTCGTTGCCGTGGTACACGGGGTATCGCGAATAGGGCGTGGCGCGCAACACCGCGAGGTTTTCGGAAAGTGGCGCAGCGGCGTCCAGCCATGCGATGCGCGGGCGCGGTGTCATCACGCTGTCCACGGCACGGTCCCCCAGCCGTAGCACGCGGTTGAGCATGTTGCGTTCGTCCGGATCCAGCACGCCTTGCTCCGCGCCTTCCGCGACCAGCAGGCGGATCTCCTCCTCGCTGACCTTGTCGCGGCTGAAACGTCGCAGCCTGAGCAACCACAGCACCGCGCCGGTGATGAGGTTCAGGAACCACACGAACGGTGTCATCAGCCATGACACCACCTGCATGGGAAACGCCACCGCTTGCGCGATGCGCTCCGGTGCCACCAGCGCCACGCGCTTGGGCACCAGCTCGCCGACGGTGATGTTGATGGTGGTGACCAGGATGAAGCCCAGCACCAGGCCGATCACCAGCGAGGCATGCGCCGCGGCGGGCAAGCCGAGGCCCACCAACCAATGCCGGATGGTGTCACTGATCTCCGTGCCGGTCGCGGCGCCGGTGATCAGGGTGATCAGGGTGATGCCGACCTGGATCGTGGACAGGAAGCGATCCGGCCGCAACGCCAGCCTGAGGGCCACCTGGGCACGCGCGCTCGAACGTGCCAGATAGCGCAGACGACTTTTGCGTGCAGCGATCAGCGCGATCTCGGCCAGCGCGAAAAACGCATTGCCCAGTGCCAGCAGCAGTACCAGACCGAGGTTGGTCAGCATTCAGGGCCTGTCAACGTTATGCCACGTGGCCGCGCGGGAGGGTCCATGCCGGTCAGTGTAGCAAGCGCGCAAAACTCAGAATAACCTGCTGCGCTACTCGCCACGTCCATGTGGCTCGCCCTTCGGGCCGCCTGCGGTGTTCAAATCGGCAATCCTGCCGATTTAGTCGGCAGCTTGCGCGCCGGCGGTGCTCGCACTGCGCAGGCAGGATGCCGGAGCGAACATTCGCGCAGCGAATGGCCCGAAGGGCGAGTCGCAGGATGCGGCGAGTAATGCTTACGTACTGGCGTGTACGCTCCGCTTGCTGCGCTCCGGCGTCACGCAATCTGCCTTCGCTCGCGACGGTTCTTCAGAGATTCGTTCGGTACTTGCGTTGGCGCCAAACCTTTCCGGAAATGCACCGTGCTCGTGTACCATTCACACGATTTACATGCACGGGTGGAACACCATGTTTTCGCTCCAGACCATGTTCGGCAAGGGGGATCGCTTCTACACCCTGCTGGAGTCCAGCGCCGGCGCCGCAAGGGATAGCGCCAAGGCATTGCAGGGCTTGCTTGAGGCGCATGGCGAGCCGATGTTGCTGGACAGTTTTCGCGCCGCGCGTCGACGCGAAAAGGAACTGGCGGCGCAGATCAGCGAAGGATTGATGAATACCTTCGTCACGGCGCTCGATCGTGAGGACATCGAGGCGATGTCGTCGGCGCTGTACCGCATTCCCAAAACCATCGAGAAGTTCGCGGAACGCTATGTCATCGTGGCCAGGCGGGTCGAGGGCATCGACTTCGCCTCGCGCGCCAGCCTGCTGATGAGTGCGACCGACGGTGTGGTGGAAATGGTGCACGAGCTGCGCAACGGCATGAGCATCGAGCGCATGCGCAAGCTTCAGGACCGCTTGCAGGCGACCGAATCGGAGGCCGACCGGCTGTTGCTGGAACCGTATCGTGACCTGTATCTGGGCAGCGACGATCCGATCCGCATGATGCTGGTCAAGGACCTGTTCGAACTGCTGGAAAAGGCCATCGACCGCTGCCGCGACGTGGGCAACGTGATTTATTCAATCGTGTTGAAGAATTCATGAAACGGGGACAAGGGACCGGGGGCCGGGGACCGGCTGCTTCGTGCATGCTCGTCCTCCCCCTTCGCTCGCTAAGGGGGATCGAGGGGGATGGTTTTTTGCGCACTGAAGTCATTCGCGTCCGTGTGCGGTGGACCGCATTCCCCCGTCGCTGCGCGACCACCCCCTTCCCGCGGAAGGGGATGGTCGACCTTGCACTTTTCCGGTCGCCCGCTTGCAGCCCCCGGTCCCCGGTCCCCGGTCCCCGGTCCCAGATACCCGCATGAGCATCGGCCTTCTCATTGCCGTCATCGTGATCGCGCTGGTGTTCACCTACATCAACGGCTTCCACGACACTGCCAATTCGATCGCGACCGTCGTTGCCACCAAGGTGCTGTCGCCGGGACAAGCTGTATTGCTGGCGGCGACCACCAACCTGGCGGGAGCGTTGCTGGGCTCCGCGGTGGCGCTCACGATCGCCACCGGCCTGATCGATGCCGGGGTGTTGCAGGTGAGTGCCGAGGTACTGGCTTGCGCGTTGCTTGGCGCGATCGTGTGGAACCTGATCACCTGGTGGCTGGGACTGCCGTCGTCGTCCACGCACGCGCTGGTCGGCGGCCTGTGCGGCGCCGCATTTGCCGCGTCCGGCGGCAACGCGCACGCAATCATCTGGGCCACCGATCCGACGCAGTGGTGGAGCGGCGACGGCGTGATCCCCAAGGTGATCCTGCCGATGGTAGCCTCGCCCATCGCCGGATTCGCACTCGGTATCGTGGTGATGGGTGGGTTGTTCGCGCTGTTCGCATGGTTCGCAAACCGCAGGGGGTGGTTGCGGCGGTTCGGCCGAACGCCATTCGTCAACCGGTTCTTCGGCAAGGCGCAATTGTTCTCGGCCGCGGCGATGGGCGTGTCGCATGGCATGAACGACGCGCAGAAGACCATGGGCATCATCGCGCTGGCGCTGGCCAGCGCCACAGCCGCGCACAGTTTCGATCACCTGCCATGGTGGCTGCACTTCCTGCGCGTCTCCGATGTCGGCGGCCATTTCCTCATTCCGGTATGGGTGAAGGTGGTGTGCGCGCTGGTCATGGCCGGAGGCACCGCAGGCGGCGGCTGGCGCATCATCAAGACCCTGGGTCACAAGATGGTCAAGCTGCACCCGATCAACGGGTTCGCGGCCGAGACGAGCTCGGCGGTCGTGATCATCATTGCCTCGATCTTCGGCCTGCCGGTTTCGACCACCCACGTGGTGTCGTCCGCGATCATGGGCGTGGGCGCTTCCAAACGCTTCAGTGCCGTGCGCTGGACGGTAGTCGAACGCATGGTGTGGTCGTGGATCCTGACCCTGCCGATCAGTGCGTTGATGGCGTGGGTGCTGGTCGAGATTTCACGTCCGGTGTGGGGCTGAAGAAGCGGCGCGGTGGCCCGCCACGTCCGCCCCTGTCCGCGTCGGCTGTTTACCTGCCGATCCCCTGGCCCTTCAGTGCGGCCAGCCCCTTGAGATCGACGCTGGCAACCGCGTGCCTGAGGTCATCGATGCTGCCGGCATTGCCGCGCACCCCGACAGCGAAGCGGTCGGCGACCGTGGTGCTGTATTTCCCGGAATGGCTTTGGCTGTCCCATTCCTCCTGCACCAGATTGCCATTCTGGTGCCAGGTCTTGGCGTAACCGTGGTCGGTCTGCTTTTCCGTGCTGTCGACCAGATTTCCGAATGCCAACATGCCCTTGGCGCTTCCCATGTCGGTAATTTCGAGGTGCAGGGCGTGGCCTGAGTCGTCCGAGTAGTCGGCTGTGGCCTCGCTGGTCGCAAGCCCCTGGATGCCACTGCGCGATGCTGACAGGTTGGTGCGTTTCAGGCCGTTCACCTGCTCCGGTACGAACGACTTGAGTTGATCCGGACCGATGGCGGCCACGGACGCGCCGGACTTTTCCGATTTTTCCATCTGCTGCGCAAGGGCCTGCAGTTTGCCCATGGTGCTGTGCTTGTCGAAGCTGACCTGTGCCGAGCCGCCGTCGCTGGTTCCGGCCACGTGGTGGCTGAACATGCCGAAGCCGAAGATGCCGCTCACGATCACGCCGATGACGATGTACACGATGATGCTGCAGATGATGGTGACGGCGGTATAGCCGGCGGATTTCTCCTTCGGACAGTGCATGGTCTCCGACAGGCCGAGATACAACAGGTAAATGCTGTAGATGAACCCGACGATCATGATCAGCCAGCCGATCCACGGGATGATGTTGCCGATTCCGGCGATCCAGCCCGCGGTGTAGGCATAGGCGACGGCCTTCAACGCCTGCACCTGGCTGGGCTGGCCGCCGAAGGCACGGGCGAGGGCGTTGACGATCAACGCCACCACGTAGACGCCGATCAGCGCCAGAATCCAACCCACGATCAGCGAGCCGATGCCCGCGCCGATGCCGACCCTGAAGTGGGTGCCGAACACGCTGTATCCGATCAGGCTGTTCTTGATGAATGCGAAGACCGGCGGAATGGCCGCCAGGATCATGATGTAGCCGAGATACAGGCCGCTGATCGTGTCCGGATCGGCGGCGATGACCGGCCACTCCGATTTCGGGTCGGCCAGGACCGCCTTGACCCGTGCGACGAGTTTGGTGATGTCCATGAACCCCCTCCCGAGCCGATGGTCGCGGGATCATACCGGAAACGGGGACGCACTTGTCATGCAGCCTGCGCGACGCGATTGGCGCGATAGACTGCCGGCATGGAGAGCGCTGCAGGCCAAGCTGGTTCCCGTCCCGTTCGCGACAAACTGGTCGTTGCGATTTCCTCGCGGGCGCTGTTCGACCTGACCGAATCGCATGCATTGTTCGAACGCGAGGGGCTGGAGGCCTACCGCGTGTACCAGATCGCGCACGAGAACGACGTGCTGCAACCGGGGGTGGCGTTTCCGGTGGTGCAAAAGCTGCTGGCGTTGAACCGCCCGGCTCCGGACACGCCCTGCGTCGAGGTGGTGTTGCTGTCGCGCAATTCCGGCGACACCGGCCTGCGCATTTTCAATTCCATCCAGCACCACGGACTATCGATCACCCGCGCAGCGTTTACTTCGGGCGAGGCGACCAGCGAATACATCGCGCCGTTCGGGGTGGACCTGTTTCTTTCGGCCAATGCGGAAAACGTGGCGCGCGCGCTGGATTCCGGCGTCGCCGCGGCAACCATCCTGCCCTCGCAGGTGCGCGACGCACACCCCGGGCAATTGAGGATCGCGTTCGACGGCGATGCGGTGATCTTCGGCGATGAATCCGAACGCGTGTCGCAGGAGCAGGGCCTGGACGCATTCCATCGCAACGAAACCGCGCGCTGGAACGAGCCGCTTTCCGGTGGTCCGTTCCGCAATTTCCTGGCCGCGCTGCATCGCCTGCAGGCGGCGTTCCCGCCCGAGCATTCTCCGCTCCGCACCGCGCTGGTCACCGCCCGTTCGGCGCCGGCGCACAAGCGGGTGATCCTGACCCTGCGCCAGTGGGGCGTGCGCATCGACGAGGCGCTTTTCCTCGGCGGGCGTGACAAGGGCCCGTTCCTCGACGCGTTCGGCGCGGACCTGTTCTTCGACGATTCGCCCGTCAACGTGGAATCGGCGCGCAAACACGTGGCGACGGGGCATGTGCCGCACGGCATTTCCAACCTGCATCGGCCGGAGCAGGCATGAGCCACGCTCAGGCGGCCGCATGCAGCGGTATCGGTTCGTTCCTCCGGTCGTGATGATCGTCCACGAATTCGTCCTGCTGCGCGAGACGCGCGAACAAGCCGTTGCGTCGAACCAGGTCTTCGTAGCGGCCCTGCTCGACGATGCGACCATGGTCCAGAACCAGGATCAGGTCGGCATTGCGCACGGTGGACAGCCGATGCGCGATGATGAAGGTCGTGCGATTGTGGCACAGCGTATCCATCGCGCGCTTGATCTGCGCCTCGGTCACGTTGTCCAGCGAACTCGTGGCTTCATCCAGGATCAGGATCGGAGCGTCCTTCAGCATCGCGCGCGCGATGGCGAGTCGCTGGCGCTCGCCGCCCGACAGCGAACGGCCGCGTTCGCTTACCGCGGTGGCGTAGGCTTCCGGCTTTTCCACGATGAAGGCGTGCGCCTGTGCCGCCCGCGCCGCAGCCTGCAGCATTTCCGCGTCGGCGTCCGGGTTGCCGATGCGCAGGTTTTCCGCGATGCTGCGGTGGAGCAGGCCGGGCTCCTGGAACACCACCGCGATGTTGCGGCGCAGTGATTCGAGCGTTGTGGTGCGGATATCGATGCCGTCCAGCGTGATGCGTCCGCAGAGCGGATCGGCGGCGCGATACAGCAGACTGAGCGCGGTGGTCTTGCCGGCGCCGGTTGGCCCCACCAGCGCGACCTTGCTGCCGGCCGGGATCCGGAAGGACATGTCGTGCAGGGCGACGCGGCCTGGCTCGTAGGCAAATTGCACATGCTCGAACGCGACTTCGCCCTGCACCCGTGGCAGGGTGCTCGCATCCGATGCCTCCGTCACGGACGAAGGGGTGTCCAGCACCTCGAAGTAGTCACGCAACGAGTTGGATTGGAAGAACAGGTTGGAGATGAAGCTGGCGAACTGTTCCAGCCGGCCGATCAGCATCAAGGCAAAACCCACGAAGGTGACGATTCCGCCGATGCTGATCTCGCCGCGTGCATGCAGAGCCGCCCCCAAACCGAAAATCGCCACGACCGAGAGGGTGCTGGCGGCACGCGAAAACACCGACAGGGTCGCCCACCCGTTCAGGACTGGATATTGCGCCGCCAGCGTCTGCGCGATCAGCTGCTTCAATCCGCTTACTTCTTCGTGCGTGCGCGTGAAACTCTGCACGACGCTGGCGTTGCCCAACACGTCGCCGACGCGGGTGGAGATCCGGTGATGAAAATCCTGCACGCGGTCCTGGGCGCGGCGCGTGCGGCGAATCGCGATCGCGTTGAAGATCACGAAGCACGCCAGCAGCGCAACCATCAGCAATGCCAGCTTCCAGTTCTTCGACAGCGCCAATGGAACCATGATCAGGATCGCCAGCACGGTGGTCAGGTGTTCGCGGAAAAAACCCAGCCACAGCGCAGACAGGTTGTCCGTCCCGATGTGCATGATTCGCAGCAGCTTGCCGGTGTGCTGATGGCCATGGAAGGATGGAGGCAGTTCGATCGTGTGTTCGAAGTAGGCGCGGACGGCGGCAAGCCGCCGCCGATGCGCCATGCGGTCGGCGTACAGGGATACCAGCGTGCCGACGATCACGCCCACGAAACCGACCAGTGCCCACGCGCCGATCAACCACGTCGCGTGACCGTGTGATTTGCCGAGCGCATCGACAACCCTGCCGAACAACTCGGGCTCCAGGAACAACACGCCCGCCAAGGCCAGATTGGCCAGCGCCAGCAGGGTGGCCAGCGCGCGCTCGGGTGCAAGCAAGCCGAGTACGCGCAAATAGATGCGCAGGATGGACATGGATTTTGCCGTGGATGGAACACCTGCAGTTCAACAGCCTCGGGCTTGCAGCGGGCTGAATGCGAATGCCGTGGATTCAGTCTCCATTGCGGGTACAAAACCGGCGCTGTCAAGAAAGCGTTAACCGGCGGTGGAAGCGCGCGCGGCGGCCGAGCAAGTTCAAGTCCTTGGTCGCGGATCGCGCGACCGCGCGCGGCTCGCGATAACGCTACAATAACGAATTCGGCCATTCACACACCATGCCCATGCCGGTTCGTCTCGATCCCCTCGATCTGTATGACGTGCGCTCGCTGTTGTCCGACGAAGAGCGCATGGTGCAGGATTCAGTCGCGCGTTTCGTCGATGACAAGGTGTTGCCGATCATCGGCGATTGTTTCGATCAGGCGCGATTTCCGACCGAGCTGGTTCCGGAAATCGCGGGGCTGGGTCTGCTCGGCGCCACGATCCCCGAGGAATACGGCGGTGCCGGGATGAATCAGATCAGCTACGGACTGGTTTGTCAGGAGCTGGAGCGCGGCGATTCCGGGCTGCGCAGTTTTGCATCGGTGCAATCATCCTTGGTGATGTACCCGATCTTCGCGTTCGGCAGCGAGGAGCAGAAACGCGAATACCTGCCGAAAATGGCGCAAGGCGAGGTGATCGGCTGCTTCGGACTCACCGAGCCGCACGGTGGTTCCGACCCGGCCAACATGAAGACCGTGGCGATGCAGGAGGGCGGCGACTGGCTCATCAATGGTTCCAAGATGTGGATCACCAACGGCAATCTCGCGCACATCGCGCTGGTGTGGGCCAAAACCGATGGGGGTATCCGCGGGTTTCTGGTACCGACGGACACGAAAGGATTCGCGGCGCAGGAAGTGCACAAGAAGATGAGTTTGCGCGCGTCGGTGACGTCGGCGCTGTTTCTCGATGACGTGCGCGTGCCGGCCAGCGCGATGCTGCCGAACGTGAAGGGCTTGCGCGGCCCCTTGAGTTGCCTCGACTCGGCGCGCTTCGGCATCAGTTGGGGTCCGATCGGCGCGGCCCAGGCGTGCCTGAAAGAGGCGCTCGATTACACGCAGGAACGCGTGTTGTTCAATCGCAAGCTCGCGGCCAACCAGGGCATCCAGCTGAAGCTGTCGGACATCGCGCGGCGCATCACCGGCGCGCAGTTACTGGCATTGCGACTGGGCCGCTTGAAAGACGCGGGGCAGTTGCATCCCACGCAGATTTCGCTGGCAAAGTGGAACAACGTGCGCATGGCACTCGACGTCGCGCGCGAGTGCCGCGACATCCTCGGGGGCGCCGGGATCACCACCGAGCATGTCGCGATCCGGCATGCGCTGAACCTGGAATCGGTGGTGACCTACGAGGGTACCCAGACGGTGCACCAACTCGTGGTAGGAAGGGAGCTGACTGGCCTCAGCGCGTTTTGACGAAAAACCAGGAGAACCGGGGTCAGAGTGCACTTTTGAGCACAGGGAACAAAGGCACCACCGTGCGTTCCACAAAAGTGCACTCTGACCCCGGTTCTCCCCGGTTCTCCAAAAGTGCACTCTGACCCCGGTTTTTGGGTGAGCAATCAATGCCAAGTGTTGTGCCATCGCCGGAACCGGCACTGGAAACAGAACGGCTGATCCTGCGGCCGCCGCGCCGCGAGGATTTCGAAGGCTTTGCGGAAATGCTCGGTGACGAGGAAGCGACCCGCTACATAGGCGGCACATCGCCGCGCGCAATGGCGTGGAGGCGATTCCTGCAGATGCCGGGCGCCTGGGTGCTGCAAGGATTCGGGATGTTTTCGGTGATCGACAAGCAAACCGGTGAGTGGCTCGGCCAGACCGGACCTTGGCTGCCGGAAGGCTGGCCCGGCACCGAGGTGGGCTGGACGTTCCGGCGCAGCGCGTGGGGTCACGGTTACGCGTGTGAAGCGGCCATCGCCGCGATTGATTGGGCGTTCGACGCATTGGGCTGGGTGGAAGTGATCCACTGCATCAATGCGGACAATCGCCGGTCGCAGGCACTCGCCGGGCGTCTCGGTTCACGTGTGCTGAGACAGTCCAGCCTGCCCGCTCCCTATGAATCCGAGATCGTCGATGTCTGGGGCCAGTCGCGCGAGGCGTGGCGCGCGCACCGCACTTCGCGCAAACGCGGGGCGTCCACATGAACGGCAAGACGCCCATTCCGGCCCGGCAGAAGGGCTTCAATCGGGCCGAGGTCGTCGATCGGAATTTCACCGAATTCGTGCAGGCCTGGCACGGCGACGTCGGGGGCAGGCCTCGCGATGACGCGCCGGTGTTGCCGGGCAGCGCGTGCACGGTGCGTGATTTTCGTGAACTCCTCGAATCGCAGCTGATCTCGCGGCATCTTGATTTGATGGCGCGCGTGCTGCGGGTGCAGAACAAGGTTTTCTACACCATCGGCTCATCCGGCCACGAAGGCAATGCGATGGTGGCGCGGCTGACGCATCACACCGATCCGGCCTTCCTGCACTACCGTTCCGGCGCGTTCATGGCCGAACGCTTCCGCAAGCTGCCCGACATGGACCCGGTGATGGATTCGGCCTTGTCGTTTGCGGCCAGCAGCGAAGACCCGGCATCGGGTGGGCGCCACAAGGTGTGGGGTTCGAAACCGCTGTGGGTGTTGCCGCAAACCTCGACGATCGCATCGCATCTGCCCAAAGCGCTGGGCACCGCGATCGCAATCGAGCAGGCGCAGCGCATCGGCCACAAGTTGCCCGTGCCGAATGATTCGATCGTGATCTGTTCGTTCGGGGATGCCTCCAGCAACCATGCGACCGCGCAGACTGCGTTCAACGCAGCCGGTTGGACGGCGTACCAGCGACTGCCGGCGCCGGTCCTGTTCGTGTGCGAGGACAACGGCATCGGCATTTCGGTGAAGACACCAGGCGGGTGGGTCGCGAACAACTTTCGCGACCGCAAGGATCTGGATTACTTCTTCGCCGATGGCCTCGATCTCGCGGCAGGCTACGCGCAGGTTGAACGCGCCGTCGAGCATTGCAGGGGCACCCGTCGCCCGACCTTCCTGCATCTGAAAACGACGCGCCTGACCGGCCACGCCGGCACCGACTTCGAGATCGAATGGCGCAGCTTCGAGGAATTGATGGCGCTCGAAGCCACCGATCCGCTGCTGCGTTCGGCCGCGATCGCCTTGGAATCGGGCCTGCATGTGAAGCAGTCGCTGCTGGATGAATACGAGGTCATCCGCAAACGCTGTTTCGCTGCGGCGGAACGGGCCGAGCGTCGACCGAGGCTGGAATCGCTCGCTGCGGTGGTGAAGCCGCTTGCGCCGTACACGCCGAAAGCGGTTGCCGCGGAAGCCGCGCGTGCCGATTACGCGGACAAACGCACTTCCGTCTTCGGCGGCGCGGACAAGCTTCCGGAAAAACTGCCGCCGCGACATCTCGCGCTGCAAATCAACGCGGCGCTGCACGACCTGATGTCCAAATATCCGGAATCGCTGGTGTTCGGCGAGGACGTGGCGCAGAAGGGCGGCGTCTATACGTTGACGCGTGGTTTGTACAAGGCGTTCAAGGGCGCCCGCGTCTTCAACACCCTGCTGGATGAAACGACGATCCTGGGCCTGGCGCAGGGCTACGCCAACATGGGCATGTTGCCGATCCCGGAGATCCAGTACCTCGCGTATTTCCACAACGCCTGCGACCAGATCCGCGGCGAGGCCGCGTCGTTGCAATTCTTCTCCAACGACCAGTACCGCAATCCGCTGCTGGTGCGGATCGCGTCGCTCGGTTACCAGAAGGGGTTCGGCGGGCACTTCCACAACGACAATTCGATCGCCGCATTGCGCGACATTCCGGGACTGGTGGTCGGCTGCCCTTCGCGAGGCGACGATGCCGCGACGATGCTGCGCACGCTCGCGGCGTTGTGCAAGGTCGATGGCCGGGTATGCGCATTCCTCGAACCGATCGCGCTGTACATGAGCAAGGACTTGTACGAACACGGCGACGGGCAGTGGCAGTTCGGCTATCCCGCCCCCGATCAAGCGATGCCGCTGGGTGAGGGCCGGGTATACAACGCCGGAGCGAATGATCTGGTGATCTTCACCTTCGGCAATGGCGTGCCGATGGCTTTGCGGGCCGCGCGTGAGATCGAAAAACGGCACAAGTGGGAAGTGCGTGTCGTCGATTTGCGCTGGCTGGTGCCGCTCAACCGGGAGTTCGTCGCGGAGCAGGCGCGCGCCGCCAGGCGCATCATCGTGCTGGACGAAGGCCGCCGCAGTGCGGGCCTGGGGGAGGGCATCATCACCGCGGTCGTCGAAGCCGGATTCGGTGACAAGCCGCTGCGGCGCGTGGTCGGTGCCGATACCTATACCCCGCTCGCGGACGCGGCCTTGCTGGTGCTGCCGAACGAAGCCGATGTCGTGGCTGCGGCGGCACAGTTGGCTCGTTGACCAGTCGACTTGGCGCGCCGGCTCGATCCGTTTCGTCGCCGCTTCGCGTGCTGCGATAATGCGTGCCTGGCCGCGTTGCGCGATGCACGTCGCACGCAGTGACGGAAGGACCGATTGAACAACATGACTCCGGACGCAGACGCTGCGCCGTCGCCTCGCGCTGGATCGCCGGATCCAACCCCGACGGGACCATCGCGGCCCACGCGCTACAGCGTGATCGGCGCGGTCAGCTTCGTGCACATGTTGAACGACATGATGCAGTCGGTGATCGTCACGATCTATCCGCTGCTGAAGGGCGAGTTCCATCTCAACTTCATCCAGATCGGATTGATCACCTTGACCTTCCAGCTCACCGCTTCGCTGCTGCAGCCGGTGGTGGGTATCGTCACCGACAAACACCCACTGCCTTATTCGTTGCCGGCCGGGATGTGTTTCACCCTGGGCGGGTTGCTGCTGCTGTCGGTGGCGCCCTCGTACCCGGTTTTGCTGCTGTCGGTCGCACTGATCGGCTGCGGTTCGTCCGTGTTCCACCCGGAATCTTCGCGCGTCGCGCGCATGGCTTCGGGTGGTCGCTATGGTCTGGCGCAGTCGTTGTTCCAGATCGGCGGAAATCTTGGACAGGCGATCGGGCCGTTGCTGGCGGCCGCGGTCGTGTTGACCCTCGGACGCTCGCATATGGGCTGGTTCGGACTGGCCGCACTGCTGGCGATCGTGATCCTGTTGCAGGTGAGCCGCTGGTATCGTCGCCACATCGACGAACGCGTGCGGAAGCCCCACCCCGGAGACCGACCGCTGTTTGCCGCCAAGGTCGTGCGGCGCACCATCGGTGTGCTGCTGATCCTGATGTTCTCGAAGTTCTTTTATCTCGCCAGCATCAGCACCTACTACGAGTTCTATCTGATCCATCGGTTCGGCGTGTCAGCGCGCACCGCGGCACATTTGCTGGCGGTGTTCCTGTTCGCCGTCGCATTGGGCACGCTGGTCGGCGGACCGCTGGGCGATCGCATCGGCCGCAGGCGGGTGATCTGGTTTTCGATTCTGGGCTGCGCGCCGTTCACCCTGGCTTTGCCGTATGTCGGGTTGACGTGGACAGTTGGATTGAGCGTGATCATAGGTTTGATCCTCGCCTCCGCGTTTCCCGCCATCATCGTGTACGCACAGGACATGCTGAGCCACCGGATCGGAATGGTTTCGGGACTGTTCTACGGATTCTCGTTCGGGCTTGGCGGCATCGGCGCCGCGGTGCTCGGCGTGATCGCCGACCACTTCGGCATCGTGTTCGTGTACCAGGTCTGCGCATTCCTGCCGTTGCTGGGCTTGCTCGCGGTGTTCCTGCCGGACGTACGGCCGCCGGAACAAGTCGCCGGTTAGCGGCGCCTTGGTGGCGGTCAGCGCACCAGCAGGTGCAGGTGACGCTCACGCGCGAGCGCAGCCGTCAGTCCGAGTGCGAGGAAGAACACGATCACCGGGAACATGAATTCCCATGCATAAGTGTGGAAATATGTGTGCAGCATCGATGCAGGCTCGACGAAGAGGTCGTGGCAGACATAAATGCCGAGCACATAGCGGGCGCCGACCCGCGGCCACCATTGCCCGCCCAGCCACGGCACGGCCAATCCCAGCAGCAGTGCCCCGACGCCGAATATCACCGTGCCCAGGCCGTAATCGATGATCGGAGGATAGGCGCTGGAAAACTGTGGCACCCAATGCAGCTCGGCCTCGAATCCGATCAGGCCGATGGCCGCCACCGCCAGCGCGGCGAGGGGTTTGACCCGGTATCGGTTGTTCGCGATCCAGTAACCGCAGGCGACCAGCAGCGTACTCATGAACGGGCCATTGCGCGTATCGAAGGGCAGGTGCAGCCCGATCGGCGTATTCGCGTACAGCCCACCTGCCAAACCGAACAGGTAGAGCGCGACGGCCATGCCGTAAAACAACGGACGTGCCCGCGCACGCTCGCACACCGCGGCGATCGCGAGTGCCATCACCAGCGCCATCAGGAACCACAGGTGACCCTTGCCGCCGACCCAGACAATCAGCAGCGGATGAGCCGCCATGTGCTCGAACTGCCGCACTACGGAGACCCACCAGCCGTGATGGAACCATTGGGCCGGCCGCAGCGGAAGCCACAGGTAGATCAACGACCAAAGCACCCAGATGCGCAGCAGGCGCCTCGCATAGCGCGTGAACAGGGCCAGTGGCGGCGTGCCGTCCCGGACCTTGCAGCCGAAGAAATAGCCGGAGACGACGAAAAAGAACGGCACGGAAA
>JBOHYV010000029.1:0-13860 GCA_050738135.1 Rhodanobacteraceae bacterium
GCAGAGCTTTTCTCCGCGCCGTTGCATGACGCCGCGGCGCACAGCCGAACGGCAGAGCAAGCGCCGCATGTCCGAGGCCAGGGACGGCCGAGTTCGGCGCGGCTGCCGTTCGGCGAGCACCAAGGGTAGTTGAGCCGACACGATGTCGGCGAAACCGTCATGCCCGGCGCAGTGGTTTTGGTCACTTTTGCCGTAACAAAAGTGGCCCGCGCCGTGGGACGGCGCGGAAAAAGACAGGGATGTCGTCTGACATCGCGCGAGGACCCGAACCCTCACCCGGCGCTTCGCGCAAAAGAAAAAGCGGCGTTTCACGCCCCCTCTCCCAAAGGGAGAGGGAAAACCTGCGCGTCAGGTTGGCAGCCGCCGGATGTGCGCGCCGAGGCCACCGAGTTTTTCCTCGATGTTCTCGTAGCCGCGATCGATGTGATAGATGCGGTCGACGGTGGTCTCGCCATCGGCGACCAGGCCGGCCAGCACCAGCGATGCGGATGCACGCAGGTCGGTCGCCATCAATTGCGCGCCGGACATGTGCGGCACGCCGCGCACGACGGCGGTGTTGCCTTCCAGCTTGATGTCTGCGCCCAACCGGTGCAGCTCCTGCACGTGCATGAAACGGTTCTCGAACACCGTCTCGGTGATGACGCCGGTGCCTTCGGCGACGCAGTTGAGCGCGGTGAACTGCGCCTGCATGTCGGTCGGGAATGCCGGGTACGGCGCGGTGGTGACATCCACTGCACGTGGACGATGGCCGCACATGTCCAGCTCGATCGTGTCTTCGTCGCAGTTGATCTGCGCACCGACGTCTTCGAGTTTGGACAGCACCGATTTCAGGGTATCGGGGCGGGTGCGCTTGACCCGTACCTTGCCGCCGGTGATCGCGCCGGCCACGAGGAACGTGCCGGTTTCGATGCGATCCGGCAGCACATCGTAATGGGTGCCATGCAGGCGCTCGACGCCGTCGATGACCAGTTGCGTGGTGCCGATGCCGCCGATCCTCGCGCCCATGCTGTTGAGGCAATGTGCAAGGTCGCACACTTCGGGCTCCTCGGCGGCATTCTCGATGACGGTGGTGCCGCTGGCCAGCGTCGCCGCCATCATGATGTTTTCGGTGCCGGTGACGGTGACCATGTCCATGATGATACGGGCGCCCTTCAGGCGTTTCGCACGCGCCCTGATGTAGCCGTTCTCCACGCTGATGTCGGCGCCGAGCATGCGCAGGCCCTTGATATGCTGGTCGACCGGGCGCGAGCCGATTGCGCAACCGCCCGGCAAGGAAACTTCGGCCTGGCCGTATTTCGCGATCAACGGTCCCAACGCCACGATCGAGGCGCGCATGGTCTTGACCAATTCATAGGGGGCGAAGAACCGGTTGGTCGGGCGCGGATCGACATGGATACGCATGTGCTCGTCGACGATCAGTTCGGCGCCCATCTGGCCCAGCAATTCCATCGTCGTGGTGACGTCGTGCAGGTGCGGCACGTTGCCGATGCTCACCGGCTCGTCGGCCAGCAGGCAAGCGGCGAGGATCGGCAGCACCGCGTTCTTCGCACCGGAGATCCAGACATCGCCGTTGAGCGGTTTGCCGCCGGATATCACGATCCTCGCCATCAGGGGTTCCCGCTTTTCGCGGCTTCTGCGGGCGTCAGCGTGCGCAGCGACAAGGCGTGGAGCTCGCCGCCCATGCGGTCACCCAGGGCGGCATATACCATGCGGTGGCGCGCGAGGGGCGACTTGCCGACGAAAGCCTCGGCTACGACCTGCGCCTGGAAATGCACGTCATCGGGACTCGCCACCTTCACCGACGCACCCGGAAAGGCCAGGTCCAGAATGGATTTCAGTTCTTCAGATTGCATGAACCATACTCGAGTCGATCATCCAAACGTGATCCTGTCCACGTTCGGGGGCGAACGGAAGGTCCGTTCACTGGCTGTACAATGGGAACCGGCGATGTTACTGGAAATTGCGTGATGGCTGAACGCCTCGGCCACGGAAACCCATGGCACAGAGGTACACGTCTCGGCCGGCAGCCGCTTCGAGCAGCACGGTTTGCCCGGCATGACATAACAGACCCGAACAGGAGCACATCCGCATGAACGCGCGCACGGCGGCATCCTCGCACGAAGTTTCCCATACCGGCGAGCGCACCACATTGGTGGCGAGCGCACGCAAGGTCATCCGCATCGAGTCCGGCGCCATCGCGGACATCGAGGCACGCATCGATGGGGATTTCAGCAAGGCGTGCCGCCTGATCCTGGCCTGCGACGGCCGCGTGGTGGTGTCCGGCATGGGCAAGTCGGGACACATCGCGCGCAAGATCGCTGCCACCCTCGCCTCCACCGGCACGCCTGCATTTTTCGTGCACCCGGGCGAGGCCAGTCACGGCGACATCGGAATGATCACGCCGCACGACGTGGTGCTGCTGATTTCCAACTCCGGGGAAACCGAGGAAATCCTGACGATCGTGCCGTTCCTGAAACGCCAGGGCAATGCACTGATCGCGATGACCGGCAATCCGCGCTCTTCGCTGGCGCAGGGTGCCAATGCGCATCTGGACGCCAGCGTATCCAATGAAGCCTGCCCGCTGGGCCTCGCGCCCACCGCCAGCACCACCGCCGCGCTGGTGCTGGGCGATGCGCTGGCGATCGCGCTGCTTGAAGCGCGTGGATTCACCGCCGACGATTTCGCCCGTTCCCATCCGGCCGGCGCGCTGGGCCGGCGGCTGCTGAAGATTGCCGACGTGATGCATACCGGCGACACGGTTCCAATGGTCAACGCGGACGCGACCCTGACCCAGGCGCTGATGGAGATGTCGCGCAAAGGCCTCGGAATGACGGCCATCGTGGACAACGCGCAACGCTTGCTCGGCGTATTTACCGACGGCGACTTGCGCCGCAGCCTCGACGATCACGGTGTCGACCTGCGCACCACCCCGGTCAGCAGCGCCATGAGCCGCCACCCGAAGGTCATCGGACCGGACAAGCTGGCAGCCGAAGCCGCGCAGTTGATGGAAACCTACAAGATCCACGCGCTGTTGGTGGTGGATGATGCGCAGCGCGTGGTCGGCGCGTTGAACATCCATGATCTTTTGCGCGCGCGGGTGGTTTGAGCAACGGGGCGCCGACAAGCGCCTGAACGTTTCACCCCCTTCCGGAGGAAGGGGGTCGCGCCGCAGGCGCGGGGGGATGCCACGCCACCAAAGCCATCCCCCTCAATCCCCCTTCGCAAGCGAAGGGGGAAGTCGCAGCCGAACGCGCCGGTTACGATCACCAATAATCCTGCCTGCACCCAGCCATTACGGGACATGACCGACACTCCCAACATCCCTGCCGCCATCCTCGCCCGCGCCGCCGGAATCCGCCTGGTTGCGTTCGACGTGGACGGCACGCTCACCGACGGTCGCCTGTGGTTGACCGAAGACGGACGCGAGATCAAGGCATTCCATGTACATGACGGACTCGGGATCAAGCGTCTGCGCGAACGCGGCATCGAGGTCGCCCTCATCAGCTCGCGCATCAGCCATGCGGTGGAGCTGCGTGCCGGGCAACTGGGCATCGACCACGTGTATCAGGGCACGACCGACAAGGCCGGCTGTCTGCGGGACGTACTGCAAGGTTCACAGTTGAGCCCCCAGCAAGCCTGCTACGTCGGCGACGACGGGCCGGACCTCGAGCCGATGTCCTTGTGCGGTCTTGCGATCGCCGTGGCCGACGCACGCCCTGAAGTTGCGCACGCCGCGCACTGGCAAACCTGTGCCAGGGGCGGCCAGGGCGCCGCCCGCGAAGTGTGCGACCTGATCCTGGCGGCACAAGCTGCATGAGGGATCGGCGCACCCTGGTCTGGCTGGTCGTGCTGGCCATCGCCGCAGCGATTACCCAACTGCTGGTGTGGTGGCTGAAGCCGCCGCCCAAGCCGGTCGCGATGGTGGGACCGCCGCGTTCCAGTTACGAACTCGACAACTTCACCCTGCACGCGTTCGGGAAAGACGGCAAGCTGGCTTTCACCATGACTGCGCCGCACCTTGCGCGTCGCGAGGGCAACGACGCCCTGTACGTCAACGCGCCCAAGTACTTCTTCGTCGCCAGCGACGGATCCGACTGGTACGGAACCTCGCAATACGCGTGGATCAGCTCCGACAACAACCTGGTCAAGCTGATCGGCAAGGTCGACATACGCCGGCCGCCCACTGCGCATCTTTCCGCGGCCGAGATCCATACCGCCGATGCCACCGTGTGGACCCAGGACAAGCGCATGGCGACGGCCGCGCCGAGCATCATCCAGGAACCCGGCTCTATACTGCGCGGCGTAGGCATGAAGGCCGATTTCGACACCCGCACCCTGGAACTGCTCTCCGATGTCCATGCCACGCTCACGCCACATTCGCACACGAATTGAACTGGCGATCCTCCTGCTGCTCACGACGTTGTGCGTATGCGCCGTCGTGCAGGCGAAGCAATCGGACAAGTACCAGCAAATCCACATCAATGCCGACGCGTTTGGAGGCAGCCAGGACAGCGGCAAGATCACCTTCACCGGCGACGTAAAGGTGAATCAAGGCACCTTTCGCGCCGACGGCGCCAAGGGCACTGCTTACACCGATCCCCACGACACCAGTCAATGGCAGCGCGTGGTGCTGACCGGCAGTCCCGCGCATTTCCAGCAAACCCAGGACAGCGGCACGCTGGTCCACGGTCAGGCGCAAACCATCGACTACAGAGTTTCGGAAAACACGGTGATCCTGACCGGCAACGCCACGGTGGTGCAGGAGGGCCGGGGCTCGTTCCACGGCGCCAAGCTCACCTACAACACCGACACCGGCGAAATCGAGGGGGCCGCTGCAGCCGGCGGTCGTGTACACATTACCTTGCAGCCGAAGTCCAAGCCCTCCACGGCGCCGGCCGGCAGCACGCGGGCGCCCGTTGGCGCCAATTCCACCGGTGCGCCGACGTCTGCGGCAAGCGCCGCCAACTCGGCGGCCCTGCCGGCAGCGACGACGGGAACGCGGCCCGCCTCGGCGTCCAGCGGCGCGACATCAACCTTGCAGCCGACGCAGGCACCCACCTCCGCTCCGAGCGCAGCACCCGCTCCCACGTCGACCACCGGAACGCACTGACCCATGCTGGTAGCGCAAGGCCTGCAAAAAAGTTTTCGCACGCGTCAGGTGGTGCAGGATTTCGGCTTCGAGATCCACCAGGGTGAAGTGGTCGGACTGCTCGGTCCCAACGGCGCCGGCAAGACCACCTGCTTCTACATGGTGGTCGGATTGGTCGAGCCCGACAAAGGGCGCATCACGCTGGATGGCGAGGACATCACCGGCCTGCCGATGCACCTGCGCGCACGCAAGGGCATCGGTTATTTGCCGCAGGAAGCATCGGTGTTCCGCCGTCTTTCCGTCGCGGACAATGTGCTGGCGGTGCTGGAGCTGCGCACCGACCTGCCGGCCGACCAGCGCCGCGGCGAGCTGGAAGCATTGCTGGACGAACTGAAGATCGGCCACATCGCCGGCCAGAAGGGCGTCAGCCTTTCGGGCGGCGAACGCCGGCGCGTGGAGATCGCGCGCGCGCTTGCTGCGAACCCGCGCTTCATGCTGCTGGATGAACCCTTCGCCGGCGTCGATCCGATCTCGGTGGGCGAAATCCAGCGCATCGTGCGCCATCTGCGCGACCGCGGCATCGGTGTCCTGATCACCGACCACAACGTGCGTGAAGCGTTGGGCATTTGCGAGCATGCCTACATACTGAACGAGGGCAAGGTGCTTGCCCGCGGCACGCCGGCGGAGATCCTCGCGCACCGGGAAGTACGCGAAGTATATCTGGGTCACGAATTCCGCATGTAACCCAAGCAAGATACGTGCCCATGCACTATCCACGCGGCCTGCCGTGGTATAGGATGCGGACGACTGACCAAGAAAGTTGACATGAAGCCCGGCATCCAGCTTCGCCAATCGCAGCAATTGTCCCTGACGCCCCAGTTGCAGCAGGCGATCAGGTTACTGCAGTTGTCGCAACTCGAACTGCAGGTCGAACTGCGCGAACTTGCGGAAGCCAATCCACTGATCGACCTCGACGGCATGGACGGGGACGAAGCGGAAGCCGCCAACTCCATGGATGACATCGTCGACGGGTCGAACGGCGAATCGATGGAGGGGGGAGAAGACAGCGAATACTGGGACGAACATTCGCCGCAGGTGGCCGAATGGGCGCAAACCAGTCGCGGTTACGACGACGACACCCTCGAACACCAGGACGCCGCACCCGAGGGGTTGCGCGAACACCTGCAATGGCAGGCCAATCTGAACGGGTTCTCCGCGCGCGAACACGCAATCGCAACGGCGATCATCGACGCGCTCGACGACGATGGTTATCTGCGCGACGGCCTTGAGCCCGTATTGTTGGCGCTGCGCACCCTCGATCCTCCCGCCAGCAAGGATGACGCCGAGGCCGTGCGATTGCGGATCCGGCATTTCGACCCGACCGGGGTGGCCAGCCTCGATCTGGGTGACTGCCTTGCGGCGCAATTGGAACAACTCGAGCCGGGCACGCAGGGTCGCGAGCTCGCTCGGCGCATCGCGGCAAGCGAACTGGACCTGCTCGCGAAGCGTGATTTCAGCAAATTGGCGAGGAAATTGAGCGCCGGCGAGGACGCCGTCGCCGCCGCAGCGACCCTGATACGCGCGCTCGACCCGCGACCCGGTTCGGCGTTCGATCCCGCGCCGGCTGAATACGTCGCGCCCGATGCCTACGCGGTCAAGACCGGCGGACGCTGGCGGGTGTCGTTGTCGCCCGATTGCCAGCCGCGGCTCGCCATCAACCAGCACTACAGCAGCCTGATTTCACGCGCGCAACGCAGCGACGCCAGCTGGCTGCGTGCGCAGTTGCAGGAAGCACGCTGGCTGATGAAAAGCCTCGAGGCGCGCGCCGACACCCTGTTCAGGGTCGCTTCGGCAATCGTGCGCACCCAAAGCGCGTTCCTCGATTTCGGGCCCGAAGCCATGAGGCCGCTGGTGATGCGCGAGCTGGCCGAGGAACTCGGGATGCACGAATCCACCATTTCGCGCGTCACCACCCGCAAGTACCTGCACACGCCGCGTGGCACCTTCGAATTCAAGCACTTCTTCTCCTCGAGCATCGCCACCGAAGACGGCGGCAGCGCATCGGCCACCGCGATCCAGGCCATGATCCGCAAGCTGGTGGAAGAGGAAGACGCCTGCAAGCCATTGTCCGACCAGACCCTCACCGCGGAACTGAACCGGCGTGGCATTCGGGTGGCACGACGAACCGTCGCCAAATATCGCGAACAGATGCGCATTCCGAGCTCGGGAGAGCGCTTGCGGGCGCAATGAACGAAGACCGTGCGACGCGCCGCACGTGCGATGCAACTTTCCCTGTCACCCACGATCACAAGGAGAACAAGCCAGGAATCCCGAAGCCGGCGTTGCAAGGCGCCGAGTCCGGATGCACTCCGGATCTCCATCACCACCTGATGCACAGGAGTCAATCATGCAAATCCAGGTCAGCGGCCACCAGATCGAAATCACTCCGGCCTTGCGCGATTACGTTGACGTCCGCCACGAACGACTCGCGCGGCGCTTCGATCATCTGACTTCGCTCAATGTGGTGCTCGAGGTCGAGAAGAACCGCCTGGCCAACCGCGCCGAGGGCACCTTGTCCGCCACCGGCAAGGTGCTGCATGCCGACGCGGTCGACAATGACATGTATGCCGCGATCGATGCCCTGTTCGACAAGCTCGATGCACAAATACGCCGGCACAAGGACAAGCGGCGTGCGCACGGCAGGGAAGACATCAGAAATCTGGCCTGAGCGCTGCGATGGCGCAACCGGAAATCCGCGGCTCCTCGTGCGAGTTGATCCGCCCTGCCTTTTGCGCAATGTGATGGCGCTGCGGAGCAGCTGTTTCGAGTCAGGCCCGGGATGGCCGTTCTGGTGTCCTGTTTGTCGCGAAAGCGCAGCTGCGCCGACGCCCGCGATGCCGCGATCATGACAATCGCACAAAAAACCCAATGCTGGCACAATGCCCCCGTCTGCGAAGCTCGCAGGCGGGGATTCAGGGCTAGTGAATCGACTCAGCGCACGCGATCTTTTTGACGACATCCGCGAACGCATGGCCCTGCGCTGGGTCGCGGGCAAGGATGGCGCCGAGCGCGCCCTGCAATCGGGCGGCGCCGGTCAACGGCGCCCTTCGGAAATCGGCTACCTCAACATCATCTATCCGAACAAGCTGCAGATCGTCGGCGGCGAGGAACTCAATTACCTCGACGGCCTGGACTCGCGGCAGCGCTGGGAAACCGTACAGAAAATCTTCGCGCAGGAACCGGTCGCGCTGATCGTCACCAAGGATCAGGCCGTGCCCGCCGACCTGCGTGACGCCGCCGATGAAACCGAAACACCGTTGTGGGTCAGTGCGCGCCGCGGCCACGACATCCTGACCTTCCTGCAATACAAGTTGGCCCGGGCGCTGGCGCCGCAGGTCACGCTGCACGGCGTATTCATGGAAGTGCATTCGATCGGGGTGCTGATCACCGGCTCGCCCGGCAGCGGCAAGAGCGAGCTGGCGCTCGAACTGATCACGCGCGGGCACCGCCTGGTGGCCGACGACGCGCCCGAGTTCACCCTGATTGCCCCCGACGTGCTGGACGGCGCCTGCCCGGAAATCCTGTGCGACCTGCTCGAAGTGCGTGGACTCGGCGTACTCAACGTGCGCGAGATGTTCGGCCACACCGCCGTCACGCAATCGAAATACCTGCGCCTGATCGTGTGCCTGCAGCCCGCGGGCAACGAACCGGAGGATGCGATGGTGCGCCTGACCGGCGACGTCGGCGTGCGTGAAGTGCTGGACGTCAAGATCCCGCAGATCACGATTCCGGTCGCACCCGGCCGCAATCTTGCGGTGCTGGTTGAAGCCGCGGTACGCAGCCACATGTTGAAGTCGCAGGGCATCGACCAGGCCCGCATTTTCATGGACCGCCAGGCCGCCCGCATGCAACGCCAATCCGGTTGACACCATGTCAGACACGCATACCGATCCACCCACCCAGCCGGTCCGCATCGTGGTGTTGACCGGCCTCTCCGGCGCCGGCAAGACCGTTGCGCTGCGCGCTTTCGAGGACCTCGGTTTCTATTGCGTGGACAACCTGCCCACGGGTCTGCTGCCGTCGCTCTACCGTGCACTGACCGACGGCAGCCACGGTGCGCTGTCGGGCATCGCCGTGGGCGTGGACGTGCGCAGCCAGGGCGACCTTGAACGCACGCCGGAGGCTTTGTCCAGGCTCGCGGAAGCGGGGGCCGATGCTGAACTGGTATTCCTGGAGTCCAGCGACGACGTCCTGCTGAAGCGTTACGCCCATACCCGCCGTCGCCACCCGCTGTCCGAAAACGGCCGTTCGCTGATCGACGCCATTGGCGAAGAGCGGCGTCGCCTGCGCCCCCTTCTGGCCATCGCCAACCGTTCGATCGACACCAGCGACACCAATGTGCACCAGTTGCGCCGCCGCATCGCCACCGACTACGGCGCCGCGAGCGGCGGGCTGACCTTGATGTTCGAATCGTTCGCGTATGGGCGGGGCCTGCCGCCTGACTGCGACTTCGTGTTCGATGCGCGCTGCCTGCCCAATCCGCATTGGGAGCCCCGCCTGCGTCCGCTTTCCGGGCAGGACGCGCCGGTCCGCGAGTATCTGGACGGCCAGGAATCGGTAGTACAATACTTGGCTGACATACGACATTTCCTGGACGCATGGCTGCCCCGCTTCGAAAGCGAGGACAAGGGTTACCTGACCGTCGCGATAGGCTGTACCGGCGGGCGGCATCGTTCGGTTTACCTCGCTGAACGACTTGCCGAACACTATCGGGCCAGCCGCGAGCAGGTGCTCACCTTTCACCGCGAACTGGAATAACGGCTGGACCGCGTTTTCCAGGCCACCGGCAACTGCCATTCTTCTCCCACCCATGACCAAGATTTCCGCACTCCGTCAAGACCAGGCCGCTGCGACGGCAGGCATCCTGTTGCTGACGCACGAAGAGATCGGCCGCGCGCTGATCGCGGCCGCCCAGCACGTGATGCCGCACATGCCTTGCCAGCTCGACACGCTGGAAATCGGTGCCCACGATGACCCGGGCGCCGTGCTGCCGGCTGCCGCCCGGGCCGCGCGCGCGCTCGATCACGGCGGCGGAGTGCTGGTCCTTTCGGACCTGTACGGCTCCACCCCCTGCAACATTGCCAACCAGCTGGCCGGCCTCGGCGTGCGCGCGCGCTGCGTGTCGGGCCTGAACCTGCCGATGCTGCTCAGGGTGCTCAATTATCCCGACAAACCGCTGGACGAATTGGCCGAAGTCGCCGCCAGCGGCGGCCGGGGCGGCATTTGCATCGACAAGGTGTGACGAGAGCCGGGACTCGGGACTCGGGACTCGGGACTCGGGACTCGGGACTCGGGACTCGGGAAAAGCGTAACCCTTGTCGTCATTCCGTGGCCGTTTTCGGCTTCATTGGAACCGGAGCCCGACTGCGTTTGCAGGATTGCAAACGCGAATGCCCAAGGCAGCGCGTAGGGTGAGCGTCATGGGGATGACGCGAGTCAATCCATTTTGATGCTGCCCTTGGCCGTATCGAAAATGGATTCCGGCCCTCGCCGGAATGACGAATCTTCCAGGATTCGCCGATCCGGTCCCCGCTTTTGGTAACGTAGCGCGATGTCGCCGCCAACTGCCGGAAATGCCCCGATGGTCGAAAAGGAAATCGTGGTCAGCAACAAGCTCGGCCTGCATGCCCGCGCCTCGGCCAAACTGGTGCAGATGGTGCAGGAATTCAGATCCACGATCTGGCTGATCAGCGGCGGCCGTGAAGTCAACGCGAAAAGCATCATGGGCGTGATGATGCTGGCGGCCGGGATCGGCACGCCGCTCACCCTGCGTGCGGACGGTCCGGATGAAACCGCAGCGCTGGATGCAATCGCCAGTTTGTTCGATCGCAAGTTCGACGAGGGCGCATGAGGCGCGCCCTCACAGGCAACCCCGCCGCGCCGGGCATGGCGCTGGGGCGCGTGCGCCTTGAACACGCCGCCCGCTTCAGTATCGACACCACGCCCCTGCCCGATGCGGAAATCGACGACGAAATCGCGCGGCTGGAGCATGCCTTCGCGCTGGCCCGCGAGGACATGGCCGAATTGCGCCACAAGCTGCACGGTGCGTTGGCACGCGAGGTGGGCGAATTCATCGACGCGCACGCGCAGTTGCTGGACGATCCCGAACTGATCGAAGGCTTGCGCGGGATGATCCGGAAAGGCCATTACCGCGCCGCGGCGGCGCTGAACGCCCAGCGTGATCGTCTGGTCGCGGTGTTCGACAACATGGACGATCCGTACCTGCGCAGCCGCGGCGAGGACGTCGACCACGTGATTGCGCGCGTGCAAAGCGCCCTGACCCGCCAGGCCAGCACCGAAGAGAAAAAGCTCGCGACGCGCGTGGGCGAGATTCTGGTGACCGAAAGCGTGGCGCCCGGCGAACTCGCGCACATGGCCAGCCACGGCATCCTGGCGGTGGCGGCCGGCTCCGGCAGCCCGTATTCGCACAGTTCGATCCTGGCGCGCAGCCTGCACCTGCCCATGCTGGTGAACGTGGAAGGCGTGCTCGAGGATCTGTGCGACGGCGATCTTGCACTGATCGACGGCGTGCGCGGCGAAATGGTCGTGCACCCCACCGCGCAAGACCTGGCCCAGTACCGCAACTGGCAACGCGAGGCGATGCGTGAGGGACAACGTCTCGCACAACTGGCAGGCACGGAAACCCTCACCCGCGACGGACACCGGCTGCGCCTGTTCGCGAACGCCGAACGGCCCGAGGACATCGAGCGCGCACGCAGTCTGGGCGTGACGGGTATCGGCCTTTATCGCACCGAATTCCTGTTTCTCGCCCAGGATGGCTTGCCCGACGAGGAAGCGCAGCTCGCCGCCTACCGCGACGTGGTGTTGAGCGCCGGCGGACTGCCGGTAACCATCCGCACCCTCGACCTCGGCGCCGACAAGGCCGATGCCGCGGGCCTGGCGATGGCGTCCGAACCGAATCCGGCGCTCGGCATACGCGGCGTGCGCCTGTCGCTGCGCCAGCCCGACATATTCATCACGCAACTGCGCGCGATCCTGCGCGCAAGTTGCTACGGGCCGTTGCGCATTTTGGTGCCGATGATCACCGACGCATCCGAACTGGTCGAAGTACGGCGGATGCTCGAGGAATGTGCCCGTGACCTGCGCACCGCCGGCTACGAGATCCCCGACCAGTTCGAGCTGGGCGCGATGGTCGAGGTGCCGGCCGCCGCCATCAACGTGCGCGCATTGCTGGATGTCGCCGATTTTCTCGCCATCGGCAGCAACGACCTGACCCAATACGTGCTGGCCGCCGACCGCAACAATGACCAGTTGGGCAAGCTCTACCGGCCTGCGCACCCGGCCGTGCTGCGGATGTTGGCGTATGTGATTGCACGCTCACGGATGGTCCGCAAGGACGTATGCCTGTGCGGTGAAATCGCCGGAGACCCCGCGTTCGCGGCGGTGCTGGTGGCGTTGGGCCTCGAGGATTTCAGCATGCTGCCCGACCGCATCCTGGCGCAACGCGACACGCTGTCGCACTGTGACCGCAAGGTGTTGCGCGCGCTGGCTCCGCGCCTGCTGCGCGCACGTGACAATGATGAAATCGCGTTGCTGATCGACAGCGTGCAAACCCCGGGTTGAGCGCGATCGCGGTGATGGCCGTGCCTCGGGTTGCAGACGCGGCATGACCGTTCGCGTTGAGCGAACGGTGCCTGCAAGCCGAGGCATGATCCGCGTGGTTCAGGCACCGCATTTATCATCGGAACACACGATCATCAGGGAGACACCTCATGTCGCGCCGACTGCTTTGCACCGCGCTCGCGGCCTTGCTGACCACGCCCGCTGCATTCGCCGCCGATCACGCCAGCTTGACGATCTACCACGCCAACAACGACGCGCTGTTTTCCGACAGGTCCGCGGGCACGTTGAACGCCGGTCATGCACTGGTGCACGAACAACGCGTGCTGAGCCTCGCGGCGGGCAGCCACGAAATACGTATCGGCGACTTGCCCGCAGCCCTTGATCCGGAGGCGATCAAGCTGGGATTCGGTTCGGGACCGGATGTGAGCGTACTCGGGCAACGCGTGGTATTGGCCAACGCCAGCGCGAATGGGGCGCTGGACAGCGCGATCGGCAGTGACGTCAGCGTGCAGACAGGTGCGCCCGGCGCAGGCGGCGGCTTCACCGGGACCTTGCTGGGCGCATCCGGCAACGGCGTGCTCATTCGTACTGCGGACAGCAAGGTCCATCTGGTCCACGATTACGCATCGATCACGCTGCCTGCGGATTCGGTCTCCCGTGGCAGCAGCCTGCTGCTGAACGTCGATGCGAAATCCGCGGGCCAGCGCCATGCGCTTTTGACTTACATGACGTCGGGGCTCGGCTGGCGTGCGGCTTATACCGCGACCTTGTCGAACGGCCGCACTTGCCGCATGGATTTCAAACCGGAAGCCAGCATCGCCAACCGCAGCGGTCGAGATTTCGACGCGGCCACGATCAAGCTGGTCGCGGGCCAACCGCAGCTCGGCAACCACGGCGTCCGCAAGTACAGCATGGCCGCGCCGGCGCCGATGGCGGCGTCGGCGAATCGCATGCCCGTGCAGGCTTCACTTGGTGACTACCGCAGCTTCACCCTGCAGGGTGCGGTGAATCTGCCCAACGGCACCGTGACGCTGACGCCGTTGTATCCGGCGCAACAGCTTTCCTGTCGGCGCGAATACATCGTCGATGATGGTGGTTCGGCTTATCCGCCCAAACCGAACACCAAT
>JBOHYV010000030.1:0-13670 GCA_050738135.1 Rhodanobacteraceae bacterium
ACGTTTCGTAGACACGGCGGCGGACAGTGTCCGCCCTACATGCGTGGGCTCGGCGGCGGACGGTGTCCGCCCTACATGCGTAGACACGGCGGCGGACGGTGTCCGCCTCACATGCATAGACATGACGGCGGACGGTGTCCGCCCTACATGCGTGGACTCGGCGGCGGACGGTGTCCGCCCTACATCCTTTGGCAATTACGCGATCGCCTTGTCCACGACCTGCTGTGCTTCGGCAAGAATGGCTTGCAAGTGCTTGTCGTCGCTGAAGCTTTCTGCGTAAATCTTGTAGATGTCTTCGGTGCCGGAGGGACGCGCGGCGAACCATCCTTGTTCGGTGATGACCTTGACGCCGCCAATGGCCGCGCCGTTGCCAGGGGCCTTGTCGAGCACCTGCAGAACCTTGCTGCCGGCAAGCGTCGTGAGCTTGATTGCGTCGGCCGACAGGCTCGCCAGCTTCCGTTTCTGCTCGTCGCTGGCGGCCGCCTCGACGCGGTCGCTGAAAGGGCGGCCCAGTTCGTTCGCCAGCGCCTCGTAACACTCGCCGGGGTCGCGCCCCGCCTTCGCCGTGATTTCGGCGGAAAGCAGCGCCGGCGCGATGCCATCCTTGTCGGTCGTCCACACCGAGCCGTCCTGGCGCAGGAGCGAGGCGCCCGCGCTTTCTTCGCCGCCGAAACCGAGCGAGCCGTCGAGCAGCCCGGGTGCGAACCATTTGAAGCCGACGGGGACCTCATACAGGTTGCGCCCGGCCTTGTTCGCCACGCGATCGATCAGCGCGGTGCTGACCAGGGTCTTGCCGATCGCGACGGATTTCGGCCAGTGGCTGCGTTCACGGAACAGGAAATCGATCATGACTGCCAGGTAATGGTTCGATGGCAGCAGGCCGGACGAGCGCGTCACCACGCCGTGGCGATCATGGTCGGTGTCGCAGGCGAACGCGACGTCGTACTTGTCCTTAAGGGCCAGCAGCCGCTGCATCGCGTATTCGGACGACGGGTCCATCCGGATCTTGCCGTCCCAGTCGACGGTCATGAATGCGAAGCGCGGATCGACCTCCTCGCTGACGACGGCCAGGTCCAGCTTGTAGCGTTCGGCGATCGGCGCCCAGTAATGCACCCCTGCCCCACCCAGCGGATCGACCGCGAGTTTCAAGCCGGCGCCGCGGATCGCGTCGAAGTCGATGACGTTGCCGAGGTCGGAAACGTAGGCATCCAGATAGTCGTGCGTGTCGGTGGTCGAGGCCGCGCAGGCTTGCGCGAACGGCACGCGTTTGACGCCAGCCAGTTTGTTTTCGAGATAGCGGTTGGCCTGGTTCTGCACCCAACCCGTGATATCGGTGCCGGCCGGACCGCCGTTGACCGGGTTGTACTTGAAGCCGCCGTTGTCGGGCGGATTGTGCGAGGGCGTGATCACGATGCCGTCGGCCAGCCCCGCATCGCGAGCACGGTTGTAGCCAAGGATCGCGTGCGAAATCGCCGGCGTCGGCGTGAACTCGCCGCGTTTCGATGTCAACACTTGCACGTTGTTCGCGGCCAGCACTTCCAGTGCCGACTTGAACGCCGGTTTGGACAGCGCATGCGTGTCGAAGCCGATGAACACGGGCCCGCTGACCGATTCTTTCGCGCGGTAATCGCAAATGGCCTGGCTGATCGCAAAGATATGCCACTCGTTGAAGCTGCCGTCCAGCGAGGAGCCACGGTGCCCCGAGGTGCCGAACGCGACCCGTTGCGACGGCGTTGACGCATCCGGATGGATATCGGCATAAGCCGCCAGAAGCTTGTCGACATCGACCAGGATCGACTTCGGTGCGGGCTTGCCGGCGAGCGGACTGATCTTTTCGCCGCTCATGATCCGCGATCTCCCACCGACCGACCCTCTTCCCTGCGACGAACTTGGGAAAGAGGCAGGCCACCATTTCCCCTCTCCCCCAAACAGTTCCATCGTTTGGGGGAGAGGAGACAAACGCGCAGCACGTTTGAAAGCATCATGCAGCACCTTCGCGCGCCGCGCGATAACGCCGTATCAGTGCATTGGTGGAGCTGTCGTGTTCCAGCTCGGGCTGGCCTGCATCCTGAAGCTGGGGAATCACCTTCTTCGCGAGCTGCTTGCCGAGTTCCACGCCCCACTGGTCGAACGAATCGACGTTCCAGATCACGCCTTGGGTGAATACGCTGTGTTCGTACAGGGCCACCAGTGCGCCCAACGTGTGCGGCGTCAGGGTCTCCGCAAGGATGGTATTGGTGGGCCGGTTGCCTTCGCATACGCGATGCGGCACCAGCCACTCGGGTGTTCCTTCGGCGCGTACCTGCCCGGGCGTCTTGCCGAACGCCAGGGCTTCCGTCTGTGCGACGAGATTCGCCATCAGCAAGTCGTGCTGTCCGCCCATGGGATTCAGCGAATGCATGAAGCCGATGAAATCGCACGGGATCAGGCGCGTACCCTGGTGGATCAGCTGGTAGAACGAATGCTGGCCATTGGTGCCGGGCTCGCCCCAGTAGATCGGCCCGGTCGGACAGTCGACGTGCTTGCCGTCCAGCGTGACGTGCTTGCCGTTGGACTCCATCGTCAGCTGCTGCAGATAAGCCGGGAAGCGCTTCAGATACTGCGCGTACGGCAACACCGCGACGGTCTGGGTGCCGAAGAAATCGTTGTACCACACGGCCAGCAGGCCGAGCAGCAGCGGCAGGTTGCGTTCGGCTGGCGCGGTTCTGAAGTGCTCGTCCATTGCATGGAAGCCCGCGAGCATTTCGCGAAAGGCATCCGGCCCGATTGCGAGCATGGTCGAAAGCCCGATCGCGGAATCCATCGAGTAACGGCCACCGACCCAATCCCAGAAACCGAACATGTTGGCCGTGTCGATCCCGAACTTTTCGACTTCTTTCGCGTTGGTCGAAACCGCGACGAAGTGTTTGGCGACGGCCCGATTTTCATCGGCACGTACGTCGCCGCCGAGCTTCTGCAGGCACCAATCGCGCGCAGCGCGCGCATTGGTCAGTGTTTCCAGGGTGGTGAATGTCTTCGAGCAGACGATGAACAGCGTTTCCTCCGCGTCGAGGTCGCGCGTGGCTTCCACGAAGTCGGTGGGATCCACGTTGGACACGAACCGGAAGGTCATGTCGCGGCGGCTGTATTGCTTCAGCGCTTCGTACGCCATCACCGGCCCGAGATCGGAACCCCCGATGCCGATGCTGATGACGTTGCGGATGCGTTTCCCGGAATGCCCGCGCCATTCACCCGAACGCACCTTGTCGCAGAATGCAGCCATCCGGTCGAGCACGGCATGCACGTCCGGCACGACATTCCTGCCATCGACGCGGATGTCTTCGTCACGTGGCGCGCGCAGCGCCACGTGCAGCACCGCGCGTTTTTCGGTTTCGTTGATCTTGCTGCCGCGGAACATCGCATCGCGGCGCGCGAACACCCCGCGCGCCTTCGCGAGCCTCTGCAACAGGCGCAGGGTGTGGTCGGTGACGAGATTCTTGGAGTAGTCCAGGTACAACCCCGCGCCTTCGGCCACCAATCGGGTGCCGCGTCGCGAGTCCGTGTCGAACAATCCCTTGAGCGTGGCGCCGCGCAGGCTGCGCCAGTGGTTCACCAGCGCCTGCCATTCCGGGGTCGAACGCAGCGCCGGCGTGCTCATGGGCGCGCTCCCTGCCCGGCCGCCTTCGATGCCACCGCCGAGCTTTTCTGCCCGATCCGGCCCAGCAGGTCGTTCCATGACTTCACGAACTTCTGGGCGCCTTCCTTCTGCAACTGCGCTGCGAGTTCCGCATCATCGATGCCGGCGGCGTTGAACTGTGCAATCACCTGTTCGCAGTCGCCGCCGTCCCTTGCCATGGTCCCGTTGAGCTTGCCATGGTCGGCAAACGCGAGCAGCGTCTTGTCGGGGATCGTGTCGATGGTGTCGGGCGCGGCGAAAGCCACGATATACAGCGTGTCGGACGCCTTTGGGTCCTTGGTGCCGGTGCTGGCCCACAGCAGCCGCTGCGGATGCACGCCGGCGGCGATGATCCTCTTCCAGCGCGGAGATTCGCGCAGCTCGCAATAAGCCTTGTACGTGCGCTGGCCGATCGCGATGCCGAGCCGATCCTTCAATTCCGCGGGAACCTTGTCCGCCACCGCCACGTCCCAGCGACTGATGAACAGCGATGCCACCGAGTCGACGTTGGGCGATTTGCCTTCCGCGATGCGGCGCTCGATCCCGCGCATCCAGGCCTCGGCTGCGGCGGTGTATTGTTCGCGCGAGAACAGCAGCGTCACGTTGATCGGCACGCCGCGGTAGATCGACTCCTCGATCGCGGGAATGCCGGCGGCCGTCCCGGGAATCTTGATGAACAGGTTGTCGCGCTGCGCCTTGGCGTGCAGCGCAACCGCGGACTCGATGGTGGCGCGGGTGTCGTCGGCCAGGAGCGGCGAGACTTCCAGCGAGACGAATCCGTCCACGCCGTGGCTGTCGCGGTGCGCGGGCCCGAACAGGTCTGCTGCGCGGGTCAGATCCTGCAACGCCAGCGAGAAGAACAGGTCCTCGCCGTGCTGCCCTTCCGACAACAAACCGGCGATCGCATCATCGTAATCGCTGCCGCCGGAAATCGCCTTGTCGAAGATCGATGGGTTGGAGGTCAAACCCGTGACGTTGTGTTCACCGATGTATTCGGCCAGCGTACCGTCGTTGAGGATGCCGCGGGTAATGTTGTCCAGCCAGATGCTCTGGCCGAGGTCGTGCAGTTGTCGGGTCGGGTTCATCGTGTCACTCCGTGGCGGTTGCAGGTTGCGAAGGGGAAAGAAATGCTTCGGCACGCAGGCTGCAAAGATCGCCGATGCGGCCGACTTCGATTTGTGCGGGCGGGTATTCCTTGCGCGCAGCGGGATCGTTGGCGTAGTGGCCCTGGCGCACGAACACGGTGGTCAGGCGTTCGCGCCATTGCCGTTTCATGCCATCCAGCACGCGCAGCTTGTCCTCGATCATGACGAAGTGCCCGGCGGGAAAGCGCCGGGCCACGTCTTCCAACATGCGCTCCTTGTGCACGTAGATCAAGACCCGGTCCTGCACCACACGGGCGATGCCGGATACGTTGATCTTGCGCGGCTGCAGCACCACGTCGCCGTCGGACAGCACCACGCATCGGCCGAGTCGTGAAAGATGTTCGATCGCTTCGAGCGCCCCGGGATACAGGCGTTCCGCGAAGTCGTAGTTGAGCAGGAATGCGGCAAGGCTCTGCGCGCGTACCTCGTCGCTGCATTCCAGTCGGAACTTCTGGACCGCGCCCAGGTAGTCGGCGTAGCCCAGTTCGTTGCGCAGGTCCTCGTAAATGGCCCAGTATTTGCTGGCTGCATCCGCGCCGAATTCCGTCGCGATGTGCCTGTCGAGATCATCCTGCACCCGGTCGTTGTCGAGCAGGGTGTCGTCGACGTCGAGCAGGAACACGATGGGCGGAACTGCGTTCATGGGCCGCTCTTCGGCACCGCGGCGAATTTGGGTTCGTTCCAGCCGCCCGCGTCTGCGATGAGGGCGTCGGCCTGCGTCGGTCCCCAGCTTCCGGGCCGGTATTTGTGCACCGGAACCTTGTCGCCAAGGATCGGATCGAGAACCCGCCAGGCCTCTTCCACGCAATCATCGCGCGTGAACAGCGCCGAATCGCCGCCGATCGCGTCGCCCAACAAGCGCTCGTACGGCGCCATTTCCGAAGGGATGTCACGGTGCGCCACCAGCTCCACAGGGTGGCCCTCCATTGCCTCGCCGGGTTCCTTCACCCGCGCGCCCAGCGAAATCACGACGTTGGGGCTGAGGCGAAACCGGTAAAAATTCACCGCACCGTTCGGGGGATCATCGAATACCTGTTGCGGCGGGTTCTTCAATCGCACCAGCACCTCGGTGCACTTCACGGGCAGTTGCTTGCCCGCGCGGATGAAGAACGGCACACCGGCCCAGCGCCAGGTATCCATGTGGATCTGCAGTGCGGCGTAGGTTTCGACCTTCGAATTCTTCGCAACGCCGTCTTCCTTGAGATAACCCTCGAACTGGCCGCGAACCACGTCCTGCGGTCGCAGCGAACGCATCGAGCGGAACAGTCGGAGTTTCTCGTCGCGCATCGCGTCGGCACTGCGGTCGACCGGCGCACCCATGGTCAGCAATGCCAGCACCTGGAACATGTGGTTCTGGACCACGTCGCGGATTGCGCCGACCTCGTCGTAGAACTTCCCGCGGCCCTGCACGCCGAAGTTCTCCGCCATCGTGATCTGCATGCTGGCGATATGGTCGCGGTTCCATATCGGTTCCAGCAGGGAATTGGCAAACCGGAAGTACAGCAGGTTCTGCACCGGTTCCTTGCCGAGGTAGTGATCGATGCGGAAGACGTCGCGCTCGCGGAAGAATCGGTGCAATGTGCGGTCGAGCGCGCGCGCGGATTTCAGGTCGCGCCCGAAGGGCTTCTCCACGATCACCCGCGCGCCCTGCGAACAACCCGATGCAGCAAGACCCTTTACCACCGGCACGAACATGCTGGGCGGGATCGCAAGGTAATGCAGCGGGTGTTGGGTCTCGCCGAGCGCCTTGCGCAATTGCACAAAGGTGGCCGGGTCGTTGTAGTCGCCATTGACGAATTGCAGCAACCCGCACAATTTGCGCGCGGCCTTTTCGTTGATGCCGCCATGTTCGCGCAGGCTGGCGCGTGCCCGCTCGCGCAGGCGTTCCAGGTTCCAGTCCGAACGCGCCACGCCGATGATCGGCAGATCGAAATGCTCGTCCTGGATCAGCGCTTGCAGTGCCGGAAAAATCTGCTTGTACGCGAGGTCGCCGGTGGCGCCGAAAAATACGAAGGCGTCGGATTTCACAGCGGTCATTGATCGGGTTCCTTGTGCATGGTGGCGCGAACGAGATGGGTTTGTCCGTCATCCTGCAAGGCGATGCCGGCGCCTGAATCCTGCAACGTTACACCATCGACTTCCACCGATGCGATGCCATTGCAGACATGGCCCGGATTCGCGACCTCGATCCGGTAGGCACTGGCGCCGTACCGATACGTGAACGCATAGCCTTTCCACTGACACGGAATGCACGGCTCCAGCAGCAGTTGCCGGCCACGCAGCCGGATACCCAGCACCCATTCGACGATCGCGCGCCAGGACCATCCGGCCGAGCCCGAATACCAGGTCCAGCCGCCGCGGCCAGTGTGCGGCGCGACCGAATACACATCCGCGCACTGGACATACGGCTCGACCTTGTAGCGCGCCAGCTTTTCCGGGGTGTCGGACTTGCGGATCGGGTCGAAAATCTCCAGCAACTCGCCGACCTTGTCGCCGTCGCCCAGCATCGCGAACGCGATCAGTGACCAGATCGAGCCGTGGGTGTACTGTCCGCCGTTCTCGCGAAGACCCGGCGGGTAGCCCTTGATGTAGCCCGGATCGTGCGAAGTCCTGTCGAACGGCTCGGTGAACAGCGCGACCACACCGTCGTGGGGCCGCACCAGATGCTCATTCACGGCGCGCATCGCGCGCTCGCAACGGTCCGGATCGCCGCGAGCGCTGATCACGGCCCACGACTGCGCCATCGATTCGATCCGGCATTCGGAATCCGCCGCGCTGCCGAGTGGCGTGCCGTCGTCGTAGAACGCGCGCCGATACCACTGGCCGTCCCAGGCCTTGGTCTCGAGCGCCAGTTCCAGCGCGCGCGTATGGTCGCGCCAGCGCGCGGCACGCGGATCACGGCGTGCCTCGGCGAACGGCGTGAAGTCGCCGATGACCTTGATGAGGAACCAGCCCATCCATACGCTTTCACCCTTGCCGCCGGCGCCGACCCGGTTCATGCCGTCGTTCCAGTCGCCGGTGCCCATCAGCGGCAAGCCATGCACACCGGTGGCGAGGCTCACGTCGATGGCGCGCGCGCAGTGTTCGAACAAACTCGCATCACCGGACGATTTGGCGGGCGCGAAAAAAGCATCGGTCTGGCCGGGTTGCAAGGCGTCCCCGTGCACGAACGAAACCCTGTCCTCCAGGATGCCCACGTCACCGGTCGTTGCGATGTAATGCGCCACGATGAACGGCAGCCACAGTCGATCATCGACGATCCGCGTGCGCACCCCCTTGTTCGATGGCGGCAACCACCAGTGCTGCACGTCGCCTTCCTCGAACTGCCGCGAGGCCGACAGCAGGATGTGCTGGCGCGCAAGGTCTGGCCGCGCGATGCACAACGCGGCGACATCCTGCAACTGGTCGCGGAACCCGTACGCGCCACTGGCCTGGTAGAACGCGGTGCGCGCCCACAGGCGGCAGGCCAGCACCTGATACGGCAGGCAGCGGTTGACCAGCAGGTCGATCGACTTGTGCGGCGTTTCGACTTGCAGCGGCCCGAGCACGCTGTCCCAGAGCTTGCCCGCATCGGCGAGCAGCGCATCGAATTCGACCTCGCGGTAGCGGTCGACCAGGGCCCGCGCGGCGGCGCGATCCGCGCCCTCGCCCAGCAGGAACACGAGTTCCGTAGTCGCATCCGCCTCAAGCTCGATCGTTGCGACGACGGCGCTGCGTGGCGTGTCGTCACTTCCCGACGCGACGCCCTCGGCGCTGCATGCGATGAACGCCGTGGCCTGCATAAACTCGTCACGCCACGCGTTGCGCGCGAACACCGCAGCGCGTGCGGGATCGGATTCCACCTGCGTGGTCGCGCGCGGATCGCTGCCGATCGGTCCGAGCATCCACGCCACCATCTGGGCGATAGCGATACGGCGCGGCCGACCGCTGCGGTTGTGCAGGCGCAGGCGCGACACTTTCACCGGATCGGCTTCGGGCACGCACTGGGTCAGATCCGAGTCGATGCCGTGCACGTTGGCGTCGAAACGCGCGTAGCCGGGCCCGAAGCGTGCGACATACGTCGCGCCGCCCGCGCGGATCGGCGCCGCGGTGGCGCTCCATTCCGCACCGTCGTCTGCATCGCGCAGCAGGAATACCTCGCCCGGCGGATCGCGCACCGCGTCGTTCGACCACGGCGTGACCGGGTTCTGCTGGCTGTTGACCGCCCAGCAATAGCCGCCGCCAGTTGCCGTAGCCAGAAATCCGAACGATGGATTCGCCACGACATGCGACCACGGCGCGGGGGTGCTGACGCCGTCGCGCAACACGGTGATGTATTCGCGGCCGTCCTTCGTGAATCCACCCAAACCATTCCAGCAATCGAGTTCCTTTGGCGTCGGCATGGATGCGGATTTGCCGCCGCGCGCGCGCGAAGATCCCGGCGTCGGGAGTTCGACGACCGAAGCGGTCGCGACCCGCGAACGGAATGCGACTTGCACAGCAAGATCGTGACCGTCGCGACCATCCAGCACGACGCAGGCGGCCGCGGCAAGGCCATGGCGCAGGCGGTCATCCAGTTCGGCGCCGCGCAGCACGAAGACTGAACCTTGCGCCTTGTCGCCCTGCCCTGCTCCGCTCGCCGCCTTGCGCAGCGCGGCGTCCACTGCATCGGCATCGCCCTTTGCGGCCTGATTCTTTGTGGCCTGATTGACGATCACGAGATCGGCAGGCATTTGTCGCGCGCGCCACCAGCGCTGCGCGCGCAGCAGTTCCTCGACCAGGCCGAGCTGCGCGGCCGCATCGATCCGCAGCAGCACGATCGGCAGATCGCCCGAAATGCCCTTGGCCCACAACACCGGTGCGCCGCCTTCCGCTTGCGCGACGCTCGCCGCGTCCGCGCGCCACGCATTGTCGCAGCCAGCCAGGGCGCCACTCAGGCGCTGAAACCGGGCGGCCGCTGCGGCATCGACGCCGAGCGCTTTCAATGCCCGCGGTGCATGGGCGCGTGCGTGCACGAAAACGTCCGCGCACGCCGCGGGCGTCGTGTACCGGCCGATCAGCGCCAGCACCTCGTCGCGCGACGCCGCAACGGCCGTGACGAACGCGACGCGGCGGGTTTGTCCCGGATTCACCATGACGCGGGTGCGCAGACTGAAAATCGGATCCAGCACCGTGCCGACCGTTCCGGCCAACCGCGCGCGCATGGCTGCCGGCGCGGCCAGCGAACCGTCGGGTCCGATGAAACGCGCGCGATCAGTTTCGCATTCGCGCGGGCCGCTTTCATTTCCGTCGATGATGAGCGCGTAGGCAGCCCACACATCGGGTTCGGAGGGACCCTTCTTGCGCCGCCACGCCAGCAGGACGCCGTCTTCCAGCGCGGTCTGCACGAACATTTTCGAATAGGCGGCGTGCGAAGCGTCGGCGCGGGCGGAACCCAGCAGCAGTTCGACGTACGAGGTCAATTCGATCTCGCGCGCAACCGGACCCTCATTGCGCAGCCCCACGCCGCGCACTTCGACCGGGCAATCCGGATCCACGGCAACTTCCAGCGTCGTGGTGATCGCGCCGTCGCGCCGTGCGAAGCGTGCCATGGCATCGTCGAACCACGCGCGGGTCACGCCGCCGCAAGGGGCGGCGGTGGCGGACCAGGTGGTATCGGCCGCCACGTCGCGCAGGTAGACGTAGCCGCCCTGCTCGCCGCCGGGATCGCCCGTATGCCAGCGGCTGACGGCCAGACCTTGCCATCGGCTGCAGCCTGTGCCGGTTTGAGTCATCAGCACGGTGTAACCCGCATCACCCAATGCGCAGGCGGTTGCAATGGGCTTCGTAGCGTCAACGGGCATGTTCGGGCTTCCCTGATCCGCGTGCATTTGCACGGCATCTTCCAGTATGCGCGACCACGCCTCAACCATTCGTGAAAGCATGCGGCTGCCACGGGGAGATTCGTCGATTCGCTACGCGGCGCGCCGCAGCGTTACCATGGTCATTTCGCGCACATTTCGCGCCAGACAATAAAGGGAGCACACCATGCAAATCGGAATGATCGGCCTCGGCAAGATGGGCAACTTCATGTCCCAGCGCCTGATGCAAGCCGGCCACGAGTTGATTGGATTCGATCCAAACGACAAAGCGCGACAGGCATTGACCGACGCCGGCGGCAAGGCGATCGATTCGCTGGACCAGTTGATCGGCGCCTTGCAGGCGCCGCGCGCGGTATGGGTGATGGTGCCGGCCGGCAAGATCGTCGACCAGACGGTCGACGCGCTCGCGGGCAAGCTCGCCAAGGGCGATGTCGTGATCGACGGCGGCAATTCCAATTACAGGGACGACCAGCGGCATGCCGCGCAACTCTCGGGCAAGGGCATCGACTTCGTCGATTGCGGCACCAGCGGCGGGGTGTGGGGCCTCAAGGAGGGCTACAGCATGATGGTCGGTGGCGACGAAAAGGTCGTCGCACGGCTGCAACCGATCTTCGAGGCGCTCGCACCCGGCAAGGACAAGGGTTGGGGTCGGGTCGGGCCGGTCGGCTCGGGCCACTTCGTCAAGATGGTCCACAACGGCATCGAGTACGGGATGATGCAGGCTTACGCCGAAGGCTTCTCGATTTTCAAGCACAAGCAGGAATTCAAGCTGGACCTTCACCAGATCGCGGAAATCTGGCGCTACGGTTCGGTGGTCCGCTCGTGGCTGCTGGACCTCACGGCCGATGCGCTGAAACATGATCCGGAACTGAAGGACATCGCACCCTATGTGGTCGATTCCGGCGAAGGACGCTGGACGGTCGCCGAGGCCATCGACCTGGACGTGCCGGCGCCGATCATCACGGGATCGCTGATCGAACGACTGCGTTCGCGAGATGCCGACTCGTTTTCCGACAAACTGTTGTCGGCGATGCGCAACGAATTCGGCGGCCACGCGATGAAGAAGGAATGAGGCGCGTACCCGCCGCCCTGCCCATGCAGACCGTGCGCTGGCACGAGTTTCCCGATGACGTTGCGCTGCTGGCCAACGCGCGGGCGCGGGTACTGGCCGCATCGCGCGGCGCCATTGCACAACACGGCGCGTTCGACATCGTGCTGGCGGGCGGCAATACCCCGCGCAAACTGTATCGCGGGTTGCGGAATGCGGAGACCGACTGGGCCCGCTGGCATGTCTGGTTCGGTGACGAACGTTGCGTGCCGCCCGAAGATCCCGAGCGCAACAGCTCGATGGCACGCGATGAATGGCTCGACCATGTGTCGATCCCTGCCTCCAACGTGCACGCGATTCCCGCCGAATCCGGCGCGCGCGAGGCCGCGGCCCGATACGCGCGCGAGCTGCGCGGGGTCGACGGGTTCGACCTGGTGCTGCTGGGCTTGGGCGAGGACGGCCACACCGCCAGCCTGTTCCCCGGCCACGACTGGGGCGTGCATGCCGATTCGCCCGACGTCATCGCCGTGTTCGATGCGCCCAAACCGCCGCCGGAGCGGGTCAGCTTCAGCGCGCATCGTTTGTCGAGCGCGCACCACGTATTGTTTCTGGTCGAAGGTACCGGCAAGCGCGATGCGGTTGCGGCATGGAAACGTGGCGACGCAATTCCTGCAGTCTCCATCGCGCCCGAAACCGGCGTGGATGTTTTGCTGGACGCCGCTGCGGCAGGCACCCAATAGCAGATGCCGTGATTCCGTAGAGCTCTGAATTCGGACCAGGCTCATGCATAGAGCGTCGCAACCCAAAAGTACACGCGCGACACTTTATTAAACCACCAGAACGAGGTTCCTGTTCAACTTCGGATCACACCCAGTTCGATTTTCGGGGGGCATACAGCATGGATTCCGGGTTCCCGCGCCGGTGTTACTGGCGCAGGCCCCGGAATGACAATGTCAAGTTCTTTATGGGGCGGCACACTAGATATCCGAATAATGGCGTGGGATCGGGCCATTACTGAAGAGTGTCTCAGCCAGCGTGCGCGTAGACCTCTCGCAGGATCGGCAAAGAGACATCGATTGCGGCCAAGCCGCCACGCCGGTTTCAATTTCGCGCGCGACGGGGCACCGACCTCGATCTGCGGCAAGGTGTACTGTGTCGGGACTCAGCTGAGCATGGTCCATCGCTCGGAAGAGGGGCCCCACACCGTACCGCTTCTCCATCCTGAGCACAGCTTCGGAATTACCCTGCTCAAGTGGTTTGAACAACGGGTCATTTGTTGGAGGGGATGGTACCGTTGGCGGCGTCGCGAGCACCGCGCCGCTAATCAAAAATAGCGCGCATCCTGCAATGTTACACAGTACTTCCTTCATGTTTTATGGCTTTTCGGGTCACGCCAAAAAGCATCGTTGTGGAAGCGCTCAAACAAGACCGGAGGCAATACCGTCCTGCGCTTGGTGGTTCGCTTTGGGGCGGCCTTTACGTGTGAGCGTATCGATGCACGCGGCGTGGCCAAATGTACTACTGCTTGCAAAGTCCGGACCAGCCGGCTGTCCTTGTCATCCGAAAGCTCACCTGGATAGCGGCTCATGGAGGGGCGTCAACGAACCTGCGGTGACGTGGTAGCCGCGAACCAGACCGTTGTTGGTGGGATCCGTGACCCAGTGGAAGCGGATCGGGCGGCCTGGATTCGGTGTGTCGTTTGAAATGGTCATCCCGAAGACCCGTCCATCAGACCCGACATCCACTCCGATCGGATAGGGGTAAAACCCGACATGATCCTTGCTCGCGTTCCATGCGTGTTGAGCTTTTATCCGGCGCAACAACGGATCGATCGATTCGCCGATCGCGATACCTCCAACCGAGTACGGGAAGACGACCGAGCGATCTGTAACCACTGCACTGATCGCCACGGCCCTGTCTCTGTGAAAAACCACCTCGACGTATCCATAGTGAACGTCGGCCTGTGGAACCGGGTGGCGCCG
>JBOHYV010000031.1:0-13284 GCA_050738135.1 Rhodanobacteraceae bacterium
AGATTGGCGATTTCCTTGTTGCTCGGCCAGATGTCCTTGAGGTACACGTCCTTGCCGTGCTTGTCCTGGCCCAGCGGTTGCTTCGACAGGTCGATGTCGATGGTGCCCGCGATGGCAAACGCGACCACCAGCGGCGGGGAAGCGAGGTAGTTCATCTTCACTTCGGAGTGGATGCGGCCTTCGAAGTTGCGGTTGCCGGACAACACGGCAGCGACCGCGAAATCGTTGTCGGTGACACGCTTGCTGACGTCCTCCGGCAGCGGCCCCGAATTGCCGATGCAGGTGGTGCAGCCATAGCCGACCAGGTAGAAGCCGAGTTCCTGCAGGTCCTTCAGCAGCCCGGTGGCCTCAAGGTAATCGGTGACGACCTTCGAACCCGGTGCCAGCGAAGTCTTGACCCACGGTTTGGGCGCGAGGCCGCGTTCGGCTGCCTTGCGCGCCAGCAGGCCGGCGCCGATCATCACCGCGGGATTGGACGTGTTGGTGCACGACGTGATCGCCGCGATCACCACCGAGCCGTCTTCCAGTTCGCAGTGTTCGATGTGTGGACACACCTCCGGCGAAGCTTCGGCCTGGCTTTCGGCACGACCCACCGCGGTGCTGCCGCCTTCGTTCAGAAAGCGTTCGTTGGCGCGGTCGGGTTGGGCCTTGTCGCCCGCGCCCAGGGCCTGCATCGCGGCGTGGTAGCTTTCGCGCATGTCGGTCAGCAGCACCCGGTCCTGGGGGCGCTTGGGTCCGGCCAGCGACGGCTTGACCTCGGCGAGGTTGAGTTCCAGCACCGAACTGAATTCGGTTTCCGGGGCGTCGTCTTCGTGCCACAGGCCCTGGACCTTCGCGTAGGCCTCGATCAATTCGATGTGCTTCGGATCGCGTCCCGACAGTTTCAGGTAATTGATCGATTCCTTGTCGATCGGGCTGATCGCGCAGGTCGCGCCGTATTCCGGCGACATGTTGCCGAGCGTCGCGCGATCGGCCAGCGGCAGGTGTTGCAGGCCGGGCCCGAAAAATTCCACGAACTTGCCGACCACGCCGTGCTTGCGCAACATCTGCGTGACGGTGAGCACCAGATCGGTGGCGGTGGCGCCTTCCGGCAACTTGCCCGTGAAGCGGAACCCGACCACCTGCGGGACCAGCATCGAGGATGGCTGGCCCAGCATCGCGGCTTCCGCCTCGATGCCGCCCACGCCCCAGCCGAGCACGCCAAGGCCGTTGACCATCGTGGTGTGCGAATCGGTGCCGAACAGCGTGTCGGGGAAGGCCCAGGTCTGGCCATCGATGTCGCGCGTCATCACCACCCGCGAGAGGTATTCAAGGTTCACCTGATGCACGATGCCGGTGGCGGGCGGCACTACCTTGAAGTCGTCCAGTGCCTTCTGGCCCCAGCGCAGGAACGCGTAGCGCTCGTGGTTGCGCTGGAATTCGATTTCGGCGTTGCGGGCCAGCGCGTCGGCTTCGCCGAACACGTCCACCTGCACGGAATGGTCGATCACCAGCTCGCATGGGGATTGCGGGTTGATCTTCTTCGCCGCACCGCCGAGCGCCACCATGGCGTCGCGCATTGCCGCCAGGTCCACCACGCACGGCACGCCGGTGAAGTCCTGCAGCACTACGCGTGCGGGCAGGAAGGAGATTTCGGTGGCGGGTTCGGCTTTCGGATCCCACTTCAACACGGCCTCGATCTGGGCCCGGGTGACTTCGATGCCATCTTCGTTGCGCAGCAGGTTTTCCAGCAGCACCTTCATCGAGTAGGGCAGGCGCTTGACGTTGTATTGTTTGCCGAGCTTCGCGAAACTCGCGATCTGGTACGCGTGGCCGCCGACCGAGAGGGTGTCGCGAATTCCGAATGAATCTTGCATGGTGTGCTCCTTGTGGCCGGTCGCGGCGGGTGCATCGCGCGAGCTTGCGTGGATTGGACCGCCTATTATCGCGCAAACGCGGCCCGGCTGCCGGACGCCGTCGGCAAACGGCTGGCGTTCAGAGCCCGTGCTGGTTACATTTCGAAGGGGTGTCTGCGGGTGCGGCTTCGCGATGGCCGCGGTGGACGGCGTTTGCACATGCCTGCATTGGTGACCGGAGATTGTTCTGCATGAATCCATTTGCGCGCGTTCTGCGCTGTCGTTGCGAGCCGTGGAAGAGCGACGCGATTCCGTACGGCGGCTGCCCGGCCGCGGCGACGCCGGGAACGTCGGCGGGGTCGGTGCGGATCGGCGGACTGGTCACGGCAGGCGCATATCCATCCGCCACGGCCGGGCTGTTCGCCGCCCGGAACAAGGATTGAGCAGGGTATGCATCCTCTCCTGCGTCCGTTCCTTCGCATCTATGAAAAATGGAGACACGACACCCTGTATGAGGGGGACTTCCGGCCCAGCATCAGTATCGTCAAGATTTCCTTCATCGCGCTGTTCGTTGGCGGGGCGGCCGCGCTCATCGCATGGATCCTGTACCGGCTGATTGGCCTGGTCACGCACGTTGCCTTCGCGGGCGAGTGGTTGTTTGCGTTTACGGCGCCGTCTGCACTGCACCCGCCGTGGTGGCTGATCATCCTGGCGCCCGTGGTCGGCGGCGTCATCATCGGCTTCATGGCCAAGTACGGCACCGAACTCATCCGTGGTCATGGCATCCCCGAGGCGCTGGAAGCCATCCTGTTCCGCAGGAGCAAGATGAGCGCCAAGGTGGCCGTCTTGAAGCCACTGTCTTCGGCGGTCGCGATCGGCACGGGCGGGCCCTTCGGCGCAGAGGGCCCGATCATCATGACCGCCGGCGCGGTCGGTTCGCTGGTCGCGCAGGTGTTCTCCCTCACCTCGATCGAGCGGCGCACGCTGCTGGTAGCCGGCGCCTGCGCCGGCATGGCAGCGACGTTCTCGACACCGATTGCGGCCACGTTGCTCGGCGTGGAAATGCTGCTGTTCGAGATGCGCCCGCGCAGCACCATTCCGGTGGCGATCGCGTGTTTCGTGGCTGCGGGATTGCGCCCGTTCCTGATCGGGCCCGGGCCGCTGTTTCCCATTGCGATCCAGTTTCACCTGGACACCGCGGAACTCGGCATGGCGGCCGTAAGCGGGCTGCTGGCCGGGCTGCTGGCCACCGCGGTGACGTTCTTCGTGTACAAGGTCGAGGACGGGTTCCGCAAGCTGCCGATCCACTGGATGTGGTGGCCCGCCATCGGTGCGCTGGTGGTCGGCATCGGTGGTGTGATCGACCCGCAGACGCTGGGCGTGGGCTACGACGTCATCTATCAGCTTCTGACCGGCAAGATCGTCGGCCTGGCGGTCGTGATCTTCCTGGTCGTGAAGGCCGTGATCTGGGTGGTCTATCTCAGTTCGGGCACCTCGGGCGGCACGCTGGCGCCGCTGCTGGCGCTGGGCGCGGGGCTGGGCGCATTGGAGTCGCTGGTGTTCCCCGGCCCTTATCCGCTGCTGTGGCCGTTGCTCGGCATGGGCGCGATGCTCGCCGCGGTCATGCGGATGCCGTTCACTTCCATCATGTTCGCGCTGGAGCTGACGGGCAATTCCAGCATGCTGCCGGCGCTGCTGATTACCTGCACCACGGCTTACGGGGCCAGCGTGTTCCTGATGAAGCGCTCCATCCTCACCGAAAAGATTGCCCGTCACGGCCTGGACATCTTTCGCCCGTACGGGGTCGACCGCTTGGAATACATGCCCGTCAAGGAAGTGATGACGCATGAAATCGTGACCGTCCCGGGGGAGATGAGCGTACGTGAATTGGCAGACGGCTATTTCGGGGCCGAACAGAAGTACCGTGCCTATCCGATCGTCGATGCTGCCGGCACCCTGCTGGGCATGGTGGATCGCAGCCGTCTGCGAGCCTGGCTGGAAAACGACCCGGCTGGTGCGGCGCACCTCGCCGACCTTGTGGATGAGGAGCCGGTGGTGGCCTATCCCGAGGAGAGCTGCAAGACCGTGGCCATTCGTACGGCGGTGGAAAATCGGGATCGTGTCCCCGTGGTCAGCCGCGCCGACCATCGGTTGTTGGGCATGGTCACCCGCTACGACATGCTCAAGCCGTATTCGCATACCTACAACGAAGAGCTGCTGCGGGAGCGGGTATTCACCCGCGCCTGGCGCGCGCGGAAAACGGACGACTGAAAACCGCTTTCCTCACCCGCGCAGCGCGACACCGGTGAGCATGCCGCGCGCGATCATCACCTCGCGTTTCGGGCGGAGCAGCAGGTGGCGACGACGCCCGCCAAGTTGGTGCCACAACACCGCAGCCCGGACCGCAGCCAGCAGCAGGGCACGTACGCGCTGGGTCAATGCGGGCTGCTGCAGGTACAACGGATTGCCGACCACGGTGATGCGCGGCTTCAGGCCCGAGAGATTGGCGCAATAGAGGTCGGAGAGCCGCGCGAGGATGGTCGGGTGGGTAACCGGGAAGTGCTGCAACTGCCGCTGCATTCCGGTCAGGCCCTCGCCGAGCCGCCGGTTGGTTTCAGGATGGTGGGCCAGGCTGCGCTCCAGTTTCATCACGTTGATCAACATGTGGAACAGCGGCAGGTCATGGTCGTTGCCTTCCACCTGCTCGACCAGCACGCGCAGTCCGCGGCGTACGCCGCCATTGCCGCCGAACACGTCGGCGGTGCTGTCGGATTCGAGCTTGAACACGCTGGCGAGGCTGGCCTCCAGCGCTTCCATTTCGCAATCGCCGTTCCGCGCAAGTTCGCGCACCAGCGACAGCGCCTGGAAGATGCCGGCCAACGCGAGCACGCGCGCCTCTTTCACGGTGTGCCCCCCAACGGCGGCGCGTCGGTGGCGTCGATGACCGCGCCACCCAGGCATTCCTCGCCTGCATAAAACACCACCGATTGTCCCGCTGCGACCGCGCGCTGCGGCATTGCAAAATGCACGGTGCAGCGATCGTGTTCGACTTCCACGTGGCAGGCTTGCGGTGGCTGCCGGTAGCGCGTCATGGCCGCGCATTCGAATGCCGCGGAAGGCGGGTCACCCGCGATCCAGTGCGCATTGCCCGCAACCAGCGACCTCGATTGCAGCCACGGGCTGTCGTGGCCCTGGTCGACATACACGATGTTGGCGGAAACATCCTTGCCGGCCACGTACCACGCTGCACCGTTGCCTTCCGCGCGGCCCCCGATGTGCAACCCGGAGCGCTGGCCGCAGGTGTAGTACAGCGCGCCCCGGTGCTCGCCGACCACGTGGCCATCAGGGGTGCGCAGTTCGCCCGCTTGCGCCGGCAGGAAGGTGGACAGGAAAGTGCGAAAATCGCGCTCTCCGATGAAGCAGATCCCGGTTGAATCCTTCTTCGCGGCGACGGGGAGGTCGGATTTGGCCGCGATCCGGCGTACCTCGGCCTTGTGCAGGTCACCCAGCGGGAACACCGCCGCGCCAAGTTGCTCCTGATCGAGCGTGTGCAGGAAATAGGTCTGGTCCTTGGCGCGGTCGCGTGCGCGCAGCAGCTTCCAGCGGCCACCTTCAAAGGCGTTGCGTGCGTAGTGGCCGGTCGCGATCTTTTCCGCACCATCCGCCCGCGCGGCTTCGAGGAACGTGCCGAACTTGATTTCGCGGTTGCACACGACGTCCGGATTCGGCGTGCGACCCGCACGATATTCATCAAGGAAGTGCGCGAAAACCCGCGTGCGGTATTCTGCCGCGAAGTTGGAACCGTGAAACGGAATGCCGAGTTTCGCACACACCGCCAGGGCGTCCTTGCGATCGGCGTCGGCGTGGCACCCGGACTCCGGATCGTCGTCCTCCCAGTTCAGCATGAACACACCGGTAATGGCATGGCCATCGCGCTTGAGCAACAGCGCCGCCACCGAGGAGTCGACGCCGCCCGACATGCCGATCGTGATGCGCACCTTCAGTCGCTCCGGCGGCGCAGCAGCGAACGCAGCGCGGAGAGCGGCAGGCGCTGCCCCGCAAGCCAGTCGTCCAGCGTGGTCAGCACCAGCGGGCTGCGCAAGCGTGCGGCCTGCGCCGCGATTTCCGCGTAACTCATCCACAGCGCGCGGGTGATCCCCGTATCCAGGACCCGCCCGGGGTGGTGCTTCACCGGGTGCCCCGCGAAGGAGAAGCGCACGATATGGTGATCATGCACGGGACTGTGCCATTGCTGGACGCCGATGAAGTGGTCCAGCACGATTTCCCGGCCGGTTTCCTCCAGCGTCTCGCGGCAGGCCGCCTCCGCCAGGGTCTCGTCATCCTCGAGATGACCGGCCGGTTGATTGAGACGCAAATCACCGCGGATGTCTTCCTCGACCATCAGGAAGCGGTCTCCGTCGGTGACCACGCAGGCGACGGTGACGTGGGGGCACCATATGGTGTCTCTTTCCGGCGTGGCTGTCAATTCGTCCATGGGGTTCGGTACGGGCACTCCTTATTTTGCCATCATCGGGCATGACCTTCCGCCATCGCCTGTATCCGTTGCAGGGCATATACTCGGGGCAACGGACCCAAGCCTGTCGATGCCATGCCAAATGGCTGCGTCCCCGGGGTCGAGCTGGCTGGAGGTTTGGCCCGTGATCTGCAAGTCAAGATGTGTGAGGAAGTCGTATGGCGATGCATAGACGAGTGATGGCGCCGGCTTGGCATGGCGTTGGCAAACCCTGAGGACCCATGGCACCAGGAAAGACTACGGACAACGAGGCCGGGCAGGAGCAGGGCGTCGCGGTCGAAACCAGCCGCCCCGAAACGGAACGGCCTCCGTTGTACCAGGTGGTGCTGCTGAACGATGACTACACGCCGATGGAGTTTGTCGTGGAGGTGCTGGAGATGTTTTTCAACATGGCGCACGATCGGGCGACCCAGGTGATGCTGCACGTCCACACCCGCGGCAAGGGCGTTTGCGGAGTGTTCAGCCGCGAAGTCGCGGAAAGCAAGGTGGCGCAGGTCAACGAGTTCTCGCGCGTCCACCAGCATCCGCTGCTTTGCACGATGGAAAAGTTGTAACCGCCCCCATATCGGGGAATGAGAACCCGGGTTGTTCGGATTCTCGCGGGAAGCGCCGCATCCGGATCAAAATGCCGTAGCATTTGATCCGTCGAAGTCGAGTCGGGGCATGTACCGGACTCGGCGGGTTCGGACAATCCCGGATGGATTTGTTCAGAGCTTCCAAGAGATCCGGAGACCCAGGCAATGTTCAGCAAGGACCTCGAATACACCATCGGCCAATGCTACAAGGAGGCCCGCGAGCAACGCCACGAATTCATGACCGTGGAACATTTGCTGCTCGCGTTGCTGGCCAATCCCACCGCGGCGGCGGTGCTGCGTGGCTGCGGCGCCGACATCGACAAGCTCGCGAAAGACCTGCGCTCGATCATCACCGAAACCGTGCCGGTGCTGCCGAACGGGGATGAGCGCGATACCCAGCCCACGTTGGGCTTCCAGCGCGTGCTGCAACGCGCCGTGTACCACGTGCAATCCTCGGGCCGGAAGGAAGTCACCGGGGCCAATGTGCTGGTCGCAATCTTTGGCGAAAAGGACTCGCACGCCGTGTATTTCCTGCACCAGCAGGAAGTCGAGCGGCTGGACGTGGTCAACTATGTTTCGCACGGCATCGCCAAGATCGGCCACGACCCCGACGCCGCGCCCCCTGCGGGCGAAGTCGGCACCGAAGCCGAGCCCGAAGGCAAGGACAAGGACAACGCGCTGGTCGAGTACGCGACCAACCTCAACGAACGCGCCGAGCAGGGCAAGATCGACCCGCTGATCGGGCGCAACGCGGAAATCGAACGCACCATCCAGGTGCTGTGCCGGCGCCGCAAGAACAACCCGTTGTACGTGGGCGAATCCGGCGTGGGCAAGACCGCGCTGGCGGAAGGCCTGGCGCGCCGCATCGTCGAGGGCCAGGTGCCCAAGGTACTGGAAGGCGCCACCATCTGGGCGCTGGACCTGGGCGCGCTGGTCGCGGGCACCAAGTACCGTGGCGATTTCGAGAAGCGCCTGAAGGCCGTGATCGCGCAGTTGAAGAAGGACCCCAAGTCGATCCTGTTTGTCGATGAAATCCACACCATCATTGGCGCGGGCTCCGCTTCGGGCGGCACCATGGACGCGTCCAACCTGATCAAGCCGGTGCTGGCTTCGGGAGAGCTGCGCTGCATCGGCTCCACCACTTTCCAGGAGTTCCGCGGCGTGTTCGAGAAGGACCGCGCACTGGCGCGGCGCTTCCAGAAAATCGACGTGGTCGAACCATCGCTCAGCGAAACCGTGGAAATCCTGAAAGGATTGAAATCGCGCTTCGAGGAACACCACGGCGTCAGCTACAGCGACGAAGCGCTGCAGGCCGCGGTGGATCTTTCGGTCAAGCACATCCCCGACCGCTTGCTGCCGGACAAGGCCATCGACGTGATCGACGAAGCGGGTGCACACCAGCGCCTGTTGCCCGAAGAGGAGCGCAGCGGCAAGGTCGATGTCGGCGAGGTCGAGTACATCGTCGCGCGGATGGCGCGCATCCCGCAGAAACAGGTGTCCGCATCCGACCGCGACGTGCTGAAGAACCTGGATCGCAACCTGAAGATGGTGATCTTCGGCCAGGATCCGGCGATCGACACGCTGGCGTCCGCCATCAAGATGGCGCGCTCGGGCCTGGGTGACGCCAACAAGCCGATCGGCAATTTCCTGTTTGCGGGACCCACTGGCGTCGGCAAGACCGAAGTCACGCGACAGCTTGCGTTGCAACTCGGGATCGAGCTCGTCCGCTTCGACATGTCCGAGTACATGGAGCCGCATTCGGTGTCACGCCTGATCGGCGCACCTCCGGGCTATGTCGGCTTCGATCAGGGCGGCCTTTTGACCGAGTCGGTGGTCAAGCACCCGCACTGCGTGCTGCTTTTGGATGAAATCGAGAAGGCCCACCCGGACCTCTACAACATCCTGTTGCAGATCATGGACCATGGTGTGCTGACCGATACGAATGGACGCGAGGCGAATTTCCGCAACGTGATCCTGGTGATGACGACCAACGCCGGCGCCCGTCAGGCGTCACGGCGCAACATCGGTTTCCTTGAGCAGTCGCATGCCACCGATGCCATGGAAGTCATCCGCCGCACGTTCACACCGGAGTTCCGCAACCGGCTTGACGCGGTGGTGCAATTCAATCCGCTTGAGTTCGAGCACATTCTACGAGTCGTTGACAAGTTCTTGATTGAACTTGAAACGCAGTTGCTGGAAAAACGTGTCAGCCTGAACGTCGAACCCGCCGCGCGCAGCTGGCTGGCCGAACACGGTTTCGACCAGCAAATGGGTGCGCGTCCGATGGCCCGGCTGATCCAGGACAGGATCAAGCGCGCGATCGCCGACGAATTGCTGTTCGGAAAGCTCGCCGACGGCGGCAAGGTCAACCTGGGCGCCAAGGATGGCGAGCTCAGCGTCGACACCGAAGCGACCGAGAAGCTGCCCGCGGTCGTGGTCGAGTGACGGTCGATCGCTTTCGACCGACATCCATGTCCTGATTCCGCGCGTCTGATTCGCCGCATCCCTGTGGCTCACCCTTGTCCCCTCTCCTTCGGGAGAGGGGACGTGAAACGCCGCTTTTTCTTTTGCGCGTAGCGCCGGGTGAGGGTGCGGGTCCTCGCGTGATGTCAGACGACATCCCTGTCTTTTTCCGTGCCGTCCCACGGCGCGTGCCACTTTTGTTACGGCAAAAGTAGCCAAAACCATTACGCCGAGCATGGCGGTTCCAGCGACGTCGTGTCGCTGAAACTGCCCTTGGTGCTCGCCGAACGGCAGCCGCGCCGAACTCGGCCATCCTTGGCCTCGAACATGCGGCGCTTGCTCTGCCGTTCGGCTGTGCGCCGCGGCGTCATGCAACGGCGCGATGGTCGCTTCGCTGACGGCCATCCATGGCCTCATTCGAGGCAAGACGCGGTGAGTCGCTTCGTCGGTTCGTGCGCGCCATACACGGACACCCTTCAGGCGCTTCCGTCGCTGACTTGCCGTGTTCGAGGGACCCATTGGCGCGCTTCCTGCGCGCGTGTCGGGGCGAAGCGCGTCGCTTAGGTCCGCTTCAAACGAGGCCATGGATGGCCGGCGACAAAGCAGTTTCCGCGCCGTTGCATGGCGCCGAGCATCGCAGCGCCAAGCGGGAACAAGGCGCGGATGTTTGAGCGCAGGGATGTGCGAGTTCGCGCCGGCCCGCTTGGCGCGAGAAGCGCAGGGAAGTTGAGGCAACACGATGTTGCCGAAACCGTCATGCCAGGCGCAATGGTCTTTGGTGACTTTCTGCCGAAACAGAAAGTCACTCGCGCGCCGCTGAGGCGAGCGAAACCAAATACGAGCGCCTCCCGCTCGCGCAGCGAGCGAAGCCGCTCTAGGGGAGGCGAGCGAAGCCGCGTTGGAGGGGTGCGAGAAAAGCCAGCCATGTCGCGAACATCACGCGAGCGCCCCAGATACATCTCTCGCAAAGCGAGAGGAGAAACGTCAGCGCATCCGGTAGGTGATGCGCCCCTTGGTCAGGTCGTAGGGTGTCAATTCGACCTTGACCTTGTCGCCGGTGAGGATGCGGATGTAGTGCTTGCGCATGCGGCCGGAGATGTGTGCCAGAACCACGTGCTCGTTCTCGAGTTGCACGCGGAATTGGGTGTTGGGCAAGGTCTCTATGACCGTGCCTTCCATTTCGATGGCGTCGTCTTTGGCCATGGGTTGCGCTTGGCGCGAACGTGAAACGATGCATTCTGCCACGACACAGGCTCGCGCGATAGTACGCATCGGGCGGGCATCAGCCCAGGTGCTTCCGCAACTGGCCGCGAATTTCGGCTTCGATCACGGGCCGCAGCAGGCCGTACAACGGCCCCAGATGCACTTGCACGCGGGCGTCGCGATCGGTGACGGTGAGGCTGCCCTCGACGCCGCGACCGGCGAAACCGATGCTGTCGCCGTTCCAGACCATCTCGCCCAGCTGGTAACGCGCGGAGAGCTCGCGCGCGATGGCATCGACGGCGGTGCGGCAACGCTGCTTGCCGAGCGAATGGCGATGGCGGATATCGACGACAGGCATGGTCCAAGGTGTGCGTGGGATGGCTGGCGCCATGCTACATTGGCGCGCATTTCGGCAAGGGTCTGTCAACGCTATACCATGCGCGTTGTTGGTATCCATCCAGCGCGGGATCCGGTTTGGCGTGGGTCAGGACCGGTACGCATCGGCAGTGCGCCGGATGACGAAATCGTGCCGGTCGGTGCGGGCGTGGATCCGCATCACGTGACCATCGCGGCCGACGCCCGCGGTGTGGTGCTGAACGTGAGGCCGGGTTGTCGGCGGGTCTACGTGAATGCGCGCGTGGTGCGCGAAAGGGCTTTGCTGCGTTTCGGCGACACCCTGATGTTGGGGGCGAACAAGTTCCTGTTGATGGCGGACACGGCACCGGCGCGGGCAGAAGAACCCAATCCCGTGGCTGCGGGCGCGGGCCAGGCGATGGTGCGGATCGTATCCGGCCGCGCCTCCGGCCAGGCTCTGGCGGTTGCTCCCGAGCTGCACTTCGGCGCCGGCAGCCGGCACTTCAGTGAGCTGCCGTATACGTGCCGGATTTCGCAAGCCACTACCGGCCTGATTTTCGAGTCCGGGAGCGACGTGCCGCGCGTCAACGGCTGGCCCTGCGGCCGTGCGCGTCTGTCGCCGGGTGACCAGATCGTGCTCGGTGAGCACCGGCTGGTGGTCGAGGCTCCGGAGCTGCAATACGCCGCGCATGTGGCGTCGTTGCCGCCCGCCGCCGTGGTCGAGGCCGTTCCGGAACCTGCTGCTTCGTCGCACACAGAAATCTGGTGGTTGATCGCGGCGGCCGCGGTGCTGGCGTTGATCATCGCGTTGTCGCTGTATTTTCGATGGTGAAACAGCCGGGATGAAACAAGAGATGAATCGAGCAGCATCGAGTGTTTCGCCAGCGACAGCGCACGTTTTCACCATCGCTGTCTGGCCACGCAACGGCCACGCTGCCCCTTCGGCGCAAGGGGGCAAAGCCCGCACTTCGCCAACCCTGCAGGCACCTTGACATGTCGCGAGCGTGGAATTTCAGTGCCGGCCCCGCTGCGCTGCCGCAAGACGTGTTGAAGCACGCACAGTCCGAATTGCTGGAATGGAATGGCGTGCGTGCGTCGGTAATGGAGGTGAGCCATCGCGGCAAGCCCTTCATGGACATGGCCGCGCAGGCCGAAGCCGATCTGCGCGAACTGCTGGCTGTTCCGTCGAACTACAAGGTGCTGTTCCTGCAGGGCGGTGCGACCCAGCACTTCGCGCAGGTGCCGATGAATCTTGCGGCCGACGGCGAGCGGGCCGATTACATCGTCAACGGCCATTGGGGGGAGAAGGCCGTCGGCGAAGCCGCGTTCTATGCGGCGGCACACGTGGCCGCCAGTTCAAAAACGGACGGCTATACATCCATTCCCGATCGCGCGACCTGGGACATCGATCCCGGGGCTGCCTACCTGCACATCACCACCAACGAGACCATCCATGGCGTCGAGATGCGGAAGATCCCGGAGGTGGGCGCCGTGCCGCTGGTGGCCGACATGTCGTCGGACATCCTGTCGCACGCGCTGGACGTATCGAAGTTCGGGTTGATCTACGCGGGCGCGCAGAAGAACATCGGGCCCTCGGGACTGGTGGTGATGATCGTGCGCGAGGATTTGCTGGCGCGCAGGCCGCGCCCGTTGCCGCGCATCTTCCGTTACGCCGAATACGCCGCCGCGGGTTCCATGCTGAACACGCCCAACACGTGGGGGTGGTATCTCGCCGGCCTCACCTTCCGGTGGCTGAAGCAACAAGGCGGCCTCGAGGAAATGGGGCGCCGCAATCGCGCCAAGGCGGATGCGTTGTATGCCGCCATCGACAGTTCCGGCGGGTATTACCGGAATCGGGTGCGACCTGCGGCGCGTTCCCGGATGAATGTCATCTTCAACCTGCACGATGCCGCGCTGGAACCCGGGTTTGTTGCCGAGGCGGACAAAGTTGGTTTGCTGGCGCTCAAAGGTCATCGTGCGCTCGGCGGTATCCGCGCATCGTTGTACAACGCGGTGCCGATCGAAGCCGTGCGGGCGCTGCGCGAATTCATGGCGGAGTTCCGGCGCACCCATGGCTAGCCCCACACCTCCGCCCGAATCGTCGCCGGCGTTCGACGCCGCGCGCCTGGCGAACCCCGCCACCGCGAAACTTCGTGCCTACGACCCAGGTCATGATCTGCCCGCGTTGCGCGAACGCTTCGGCGCGGCGATCACGGAACTGGGCTCGAACGAGAATCCGTTGGGCCCGAGTCCGCGCGCGCTTGAGGCGATGCGCGTGGCGCTGGCCGAGGCGTTCCGCTACCCCGATCCACGCGGCATG
>JBOHYV010000032.1:0-12769 GCA_050738135.1 Rhodanobacteraceae bacterium
GTGCTCGATCATGCGCGCGTTGCTCCCGCTTGGCGCTGCGATGCTCGGCGTCGTGCAAGGGCGCGAAGAGATGCTCCACTTCGTTGCCGGTCATCCATGACCTGTGATTCCGCAATCCAGATCGGCAAGCGGCAAGGGCAAGCCGGAGTTTTCGCGACATGCCGGGGGCATGTCACGCCGGCGAGCGCCCGTACATGGATGGACGGGCGGGCGTTCACTTCATGGACGACTGCTTGCCTGATGGCAGTATTTCAAGGCGTTTCACCGCCTCCGGCGCCATGGTCTTTGGTGGCTTTCTGCCAAAACAGAAAATCACTCGCTCGCCGCGGAGGCGAGCGAAACCAAACGAAGGCACCGCGGGCTGGCGACGGGATGGAACCGCCGTCAGCCAATTGGTCCTGGTTTGCGAGCCGCGTCACCCTTGGGAGCTTGATCGAACGCCGCGCCGCCACCATTCTCTTGCTGTCCCCGCGTGGCGGGTTTTTCGCAATCCCATTTCCCAGAATTCGATATGGCGACTGAAACTCCCGAATCCCTCACCGCCACCCTCGAGCTGCCCGTGCTGCCGTTGCGCGACGTGGTGGTGTACCCGCACATGGTGATCCCGTTGTTCGTCGGCCGCGACAAGTCGATGAAGGCCCTGGAAGCGGCCATGGAAGGCGATCGCCGCATCCTGTTGGTGGCCCAGAAACAACCCGAAACCGACGATCCCGGCGAGGCTGACCTGCACCCGGTGGGCACGATCGGCAGTCTGTTGCAACTTGTAAAGTTGCCGGACGGGACCGTCAAGGTGCTGGTCGAAGGCCAGTCCCGCTCGCAACTGCAGCGCTGCTTCGAGACAGACGGCATGCTGCGCGCCCACACCGTGTTGCTGCAGCCGGTGTTTGATCGCCCTGCCATCGAACTCGAAACCGCCGCGCGCATGCTGGTGAGCCTGTTCGAGCAACTGGTCCGCCAGAGTCGCAAACTTCCGCCGGAAGTGCTCACCGGCCTGTCCGGCATCGACGACCTGTCGCGACTCGCCGATTCCATCGCCGCCCATCTTTCGGTACGCCTTGCCGACAAGCAGAAGGTGCTGGATACGTTGCCGGTTGGCGCGCGCACCGAGATGCTGATCGGGCTGGTCGAAAGCGAGCTGGATGTCCAGCAGGTGGAAAAGCGCATCCGCGGGCGCATCAAGACCCAGATGGAGAAGAGTCAGCGCGAGTACTACCTCAATGAACAGATGAAGGCGATCCAGAAGGAGCTGGGCGACATCGACGAGAGCGGCAACGAGAGCGACACGCTGGCAAGGAAAATCGAGCAGGCCGGGATGCCCAAGCCGGTGCTCGCCAAGGCCAAGGCCGAGTTCAACAAGCTCAAGCAGATGCCGCCGATGTCGGCTGAGGCCACGGTGGTGCGCAATTACCTCGACTGGCTGACGGGTGTGCCGTGGAAGAAGCGCAGCAAGGTCCGCAAGGATCTGCGCATGGCCGAGCAGGTGCTGGACGAAGATCACTACGGATTGGAGAGGGTCAAGGAACGCATCCTCGAGTACCTCGCCGTACAACAGCGGGTGAACAAGATCAAGGGTCCGATCCTGTGTCTCGTGGGGCCGCCCGGCGTGGGCAAGACATCCCTGGGGCATTCCATTGCGCGCGCAACCAACCGCAAGTTTGTGCGCCAGAGCTTGGGCGGCGTGCGCGACGAAGCCGAAATCCGCGGCCACCGTCGCACCTACATCGGCTCGCTGCCGGGCCGGATCATCCAGAACATGACCAAGGTCGGGACGAAAAACCCGATGTTCATGCTGGACGAGATCGACAAGATGGCGATGGATTTCCGCGGTGACCCGTCGGCGGCCTTGCTGGAAGTGCTCGACCCCGAACAGAATCACGCCTTCAACGACCATTACCTCGAAGTGGATTTCGACTTATCCGAGGTGATGTGGATTGCGACGGCCAACACGATGAACATCCCGGCGCCGTTGCTGGACCGCATGGAGGTCATCCGGATCCCCGGTTACACCGAGGACGAAAAGGTTGCGATCGCCACCCGGTACCTGCTGCCGAAGCAGATCAAGGCGGCCGGGTTGAAGGACAACGAACTATCGGTTTCGGAGGGTGCGCTGCGCGACATCATTCGCTACTACACGCGCGAGTCCGGTGTGCGCAATGTGGAACGGGAACTCGCCAAGATTTGCCGCAAAGTGGTCAAGGAGTTGACGCTTGTGCAGGGCGACAAGGCGCGGAAAAAGGGCCCGCGGCCTGCAGCCACCGCGGACGCGCCCGCGCCGCGCAAACGCACGGCGGCCACCGCGAGGGTGGACGTGAAAAACATGGACAAGTACCTCGGTGTCCGTCGTTTCGATTTCGGGCGCAAGGAGCAACAGAACGAAGTGGGCTTGGTGACCGGGCTGGCATGGACCTCAGTCGGCGGTGATCTGCTCAGCATCGAGGCCACGGTCCTGCCCGGCAAGGGCAAGCTGATCCTCACCGGCCAGCTGGGTGACGTGATGAAGGAGTCCATCCAGGCGGCGCAATCGGTGGTGCGTGCGCGCAGCCAGCGTCTCGGCATCGAGCACGACTTCCACGACAAGTACGACATCCACGTGCACGTGCCGGAAGGCGCCACGCCCAAGGACGGCCCCAGCGCCGGCATCGCGATGTGCACTGCGCTGGTGTCGGCGCTGACGAAAAACCCGGTGCGCGCGGAACTCGCGATGACTGGCGAGATCACCTTGCGTGGTCGGGTGTTGCCCATCGGGGGACTCAAGGAGAAGCTGCTGGCGGCACATCGCGGTGGCATCACCAAGGTGATCATCCCCGAGGAAAACGTGAAGGATCTGGCGGAAATCCCGAAGAACATCACCGATGCTCTGGCCATCCACCCGGTGCGCTGGATCGATCAGGTGCTGGACCTGGCGCTGGAGCAACCGCTCGCACCGTTGCCGGAGCAGCCTGTCGCGGTAGCGCCGGACATGGGCGAATTGGCGGTCGAGACCGCCCACGAACAGTCCGAAGAGGGGGCGGCAACGCGCACGCATTGAGGCTGGTGGTGACGCACGGCGCGCAGGCATGCATGAGCCGTGCCGCGCCAGCGCGCGCGTTGTCGAGCCTCTGGTGACGGGTTGCCGGAAGTTGCGGCCCGGTGATCCAAGCGCTTCGTCAAGCGTCGCCTTTATTGCGGGCCTTGTGGAGGGCTGGTATAAAGATCTGGCCGTGCGACGCTGACACGCCAATGTCGCGCATCGATACGGAAACCGCAACACGACCGGACAAGACGTGATCCCGGCAGGATTGGAAAAGCGTCCTTCCACCGAACATTCCACGGGCTGCTCGAACCCAAGAGGGAGTCTCCATGAACAAAGCTGAGTTGATCAACGCAATCGCCGATCATGCCGATCTGTCCAAAGCGGACGCTGGCCGTGCGCTCGACGCCGTCACTGACCAGATCAAGCGCGCACTGAAGAAGGGCGATGATGTTTCACTGGTTGGCTTCGGTACCTTCGTGGTGCGCAAACGCGCCGCGCGTACCGGCCGCAACCCGCGTACCGGCGACACCATCAAGATCAAGGCGTCCAAGGTACCGGCGTTCAGGGCCGGCAAGGTATTGAAGGATGCGCTGAACTGAGCATCGTGATGTGCCGGTGAATGCCGGCGCACGGGGGTTTCCCGGCGGCCGACGCGATTCGCGTCGGCCGCAGCGTTTGCGGGGAATGCAATTCATCGCGATCCTGGTCAGGCGCCGGCTCGGCTTGAGTGAACCCTCTCCCTCCGGGAGAGGGTGGCGCGCAAGGGGTGGCTGAGGGTACGAACACGCGCAAGGGCGGCAGACGCGCGGACACCGAACCTTGACAGCGGCTTTGCTGGAATTGCCTCTCCCTCAGGCAGAGGGTGGCGCGCAGCGCCGGGTGAGGGTTCGGGATCGCGCTGCGCGCGATGCGGTTCGATCTTGCTGTAACTGCGGCAATGGATGTGCCGCGCACGGGAGCCGCTTGGCGGCTGACTCGGAAAACGTGGCGCGGCTTTGCCGGAATTCCCTCTCCCTCCGGGAGAGGGTGGCGCGCAGCGCCGGGTGAGGATTCGGAATCACGAAGCGCCGAATGTCGCACAAGCACCGTACCCTCACCCCAGCGCTACGCGCTCGGCCTTCGGCCGCCTCTCCCGGAGGGAGAGGGGGAGTAATAATCGCGCTGCGCGCGATACTTGATTGATTGAAGCGGGGGTGCTTAGCTCAGCGGTAGAGCGTCTCCTTTACACGGAGAGGGTCGGGGGTTCGATCCCCTCAGCACCCACCATTGGGGCGGCAGCAGATGCCGCTTGCCCCTACAATAGTCGACTGATCTGGCCATAGTCACGGCGGTAACCATGCTGCAATCCATTCGCAATTTGTTCAAGAACTGGATCGTCATAGGGATTTTTGGCGTGCTGGTGGTCGTCGCGTTCCTGTTCTTCGGCATCGAGGGTTATTTCAGCCAGAGCAATGCAACCTGGGTCGCCAAGGTGGACGGCCACGAGATCTCGCAGCAGGATTTCACCACCGCGTTGAACAATGCCCGCCAGCAGCAACTGAATCAGCCCGGCAACACCGTGGACCCGTCGGATTTCGAGAAGCCGGCTTTCAAGCAGGCGGTACTGAAACAGGTCATCAACCGGCAACTGCTGCTGAACGCAAACAACGAGCTCGGCATCAGGGTTCCGAATTCCGCGGTACGCGACCAGATTGCCTCGATTCCGATCTTCCAGGTAAACGGCAAGTTCGATCCGTCCACTTACCTTGCCTACCTTGCGCAGCGGGGCAAGACGGCACAGGAGTTCCAGGACGAGATTCGCTCCGATCTCGCGACCCAGCAAATGCCGACCGCGATCGTGGGCACGGCGTTCAGCACCAAGGCCGAAGCGGAAGCTTTCCTGCGCCTGCAGATGCAGCAGCGGGATTTCAGCTATGTCGACCTGCCGCCGCCGACGCCGACGGCCGCGCAGGGCGCCGTCACCGACGCCCAGATCGCCGACTACTACAAAACGCACAAGTCCGCGTTCATGAGCCCCGAGCGGGTTTCGGTGGATTACATCGACCTCGATGCCGCGACCATGAAGGTCACGCCGGATTTGAGCGACAAGGCGCTGCAGGCGCGTTACGAAAAGGAGAGGGCGAAGTTCGTACGCCCGCCGCAATGGGAGGTCTCGCACATCCTGATAAAGCTGCCGGCCAAGCCGACGGCGGCCCAGACGCAGGCGGCGCTGGCGGAGGCGCAGCAGGTGGACGCTTTGGCCAAGGCCCCGGGCGCCGATTTCGCCAAGCTGGCTGAAAAGTATTCCGACGATCTGGGCTCCAGGCGACAGGGCGGCGATCTCGGCTGGCTGTCGAAGGGTGATGTCGGCCCGAAGTTCCAGGCCGCCCTCGACAATCTGAAGAAGGGCGGAGTTTCCGATCCGGTGCTGACGCCGGGCGGCTACCACGTCATCGACTTGCGCGACGTGCGCGAAGGCCATACCGAAACCTTCGCGCAGGTGCGCGACAAGCTGGTCGATGAAGCCAAGAAGAGCGCGAGACAGGATGACTATCGCGACGTCGGCAACAAACTTACCGACATGATCTACAACGATCCGACTTCACTCAAGCCCGCGGCGCAGAAGCTCGGGCTCGACGTCAAGACCACGCCGTTGTTCGGGCGCCAAGGCGCCAAGACCGGCATCGCCTCGAATCCCAAGGTGGTCAAGGCGGCGTTCTCCGACCTGGTCCTGGCTCAGGGCAATACGTCCGACCCGATCGCACTCGGCAAGGACCACATGGTGCTGATCCACGTCGACAAGCACGTTGCCGCGGCTCCGAAGCCAGTGGCGCAAGTGAGCGACGAAGTCAGGCATGACATCATCCAGCAGCGCGTCGATGCTTCGGCCAAGACCAGCGCCGAAGATGCGTTCGCGAAGTTGCAGGGCGGAGCCAAGCTGGATGACGTCGCCAAGGCCGCCGGACAGAAGGTGCAACAGAAGACCGGTGTACAGCGCACGGCTGCCGACCTGGACCCTGATCTGCTCAAGGCCGTCTTCGGGCTGGCACACCCGGCCAAGGGTGGCGACACGCGTGCGGTGGTGCCGCTGGAAAAAGGCCACTATGCGCTGGTCGTGTTGAGCGCGGTGAAGCCCGGCGACCCTTCCAAGCTGCCCGCGCAGGCATTGGACTTCCTGCGCGAACAAATGGCGCGTTCCTTCGGCAACACCGACATCGAGGCGTTCCTCGCCACGCTGCGCAAGCACAGCAAGGTCGAGACGGCGCCGCAACGGCTTTGACCCGCGATCGCCGGCGGCTCTTTCGCAGGTCCTTCCCCGGCATCGCGGCAACCTGATTTCCGATCGACCCCATCAGGTTCCGGGCGGCCACGAACGCAGGACCGCACGGGCGGAGGCGAAGGGCCACTCGCGTTTCGACCAACTGCCGATCAAGGCGCGCGCGTCACGCGCCGAGTTCGAGTCCCGCCATGCCGAGCGTGTTGTAGCCGGCATCGACATAGGTGACTTCACCGGTAATGCCGGATGCGAGGTCGGAACACAGGAACGCGGCGGCGTTGCCGACTTCGTCGATGGTGACGCTGCGACGCAGCGGCGCAACGTGTTCGACGTGGTCGAGCATCTTGCGGAAGCCGGAGATGCCGGCGGCGGCCAAGGTCTTGATGGGACCGGCCGAGATCGCGTTGACCCGCGTGCCTTCCGGACCGAGGTTGTAGGCGAGATAGCGTACATTGGCTTCAAGGCTGGCCTTGGCCAGACCCATCACGTTGTACGACGCCAGTGAGCGCACCGCGCCGAGATAGGTGAGCGTCAGGATCGCGCCGTGGCGGTCCTTCATCATCGGGCGTGCGGCCTTGGCCAGCGCGGCGAGACTGTAGCTCGAAATGTCGTGCGCGATCCTGAAGTTCTCACGACTCAGGCCGTCCAGGTATTCGCCCTGCAAGGCTTCGCGCGGCGCAAACCCGATCGAGTGGATCAGGATGTCGAGACCATCCCAGCGCTTGCCGAGATTTTCAAACAACGCGTTGATGTCGCTGTCGCGGCTGACGTCGCAGGGCAGCACGATGTCGGAGTCGAGCTGCGAGGCCGCCTCGTCCACACGGCTGCGGAGTTTGTCGTCAACGTAGGTGAAAGCGAGTTTGGCGCCTTCGCGGTGCATTGCCTGTGCGATGCCCCAGGCAATCGAACGGTTGCTCAGGATGCCGGTGACGAGTGCCCGCTTGCCTTCGAGAAAACCCATGGCGGTCGCGCTCCGATTCGGGATCTGGAAAGTCGTCCATTGTAAGCGGCTTTCGCGAAGAGTCGGGGCTCTGATGCTGATGGGCGGGGACGTTCGGGCGGCACGCACGTCCAACGATGCAGCGACGGGGGCGATCACACAAATCGTTCAGTCCTGGACGCGCAGCACCTCACCCGGATGTATCGTGGTGCCTTGCAGGCGGTTCCAGTGTTCAAGATCGCCCACGCTCACATGGCAACGGCGCGCGATCGACCACAGTGTTTCGCCCTTGCGTACGCGGTGGTGCCTGGCATGGGTGGCCGGCACGCCGGCAGCGCCCGGGTCGGCTTGCGCCGGGGCTGTTGGTTCGTGCGGCAACGGCACGTTGTTGTTCGGCCCGGAGGAGGGCTCCGTCGAGTTCACCTGGGCGACCGACTCGGATGTGTCCACGGTCAGCGCTGCCATCAGCGACTGTGCGGCGGTGACCGGCAACAGCAGGGTTCGAGGGCTGTCGGCGGGAACGCGCGTGCCGCGATAGCCGGGATTCAGTGCGCGCAATTTCGATTCGGGGATCGCGGCCATGTCCGCGGCGTGGCGCAGACGGGTATTCGCCGGCACGCTGACCACCTGCAACCGGTCACCCGGCGACGGTTCGGGAAGGGCCACGTGGAAACGTTGCGGCTCACGCAGTATGCAGCTCAGCGCCATCAGTTTGGCTAGATGCCTGCGGGCCGAGGCGCTGATCGGGATATCCGGGATGGCAGCGCTGCCGAGTTGCGCATGCTTGCGCAAGGCGACGTGAACGGCGTGAGGACCGGCGTTGTAGGCCATGTCGACGAGTCGCCAGTCGCCAAACCGTTTATCGAGAGCCTTCAGCATCGCGACGGCGGCGCGGGTGGAGGCAACCGGGTCACGGCGACCGTCGTAATGGCGACTGATCCGGACGCCGTGGCGCCGCGCGGTGCCCGGCATCAATTGCCACATGCCGCCGGCGTCGCCGTCGCGGCTGGGTTCGGAGGGGTCGTACCTGCTTTCGAGCATCGGAAGCATCACGAACTCACCCGGAACCCCGGCTGCCCGCAACTGCTTGTGTACGTAGGTCATCAAGGGCAGCGACCGCCTGAGCAGCTGCTCGAAGCGTGCAGGCGAGCGGGCATACCTTGCTTCCCTGGCGCGGACCAACGGCGAGTCGGCGCAGTCGTGCATCACGAAGCTGCGGGTCAGGCTGGTCCAGAGGTTGCCTTCGATCGCCGCAGGTGCGATGGGCGTCAGTTTGGGCGGCGGCGCTGCGGGGCGCGGGATGACCACGGCGGGCGTTGGCTGCGGCCTGGACGGCTGCACCGCGCAGGCTGCGAGCAGCGCGCAAGCGGCAAGCGTCAGGACGAGGCGGATGCCGGAGCGCGGGTCAGTCATGCGCGAAAACGATCCTTGGCAAGCCTGAGCGCGGCGAAACGATCGGTCCGTTGTCGAGACGGTTTCACGCCTTCCGGCCATGGAATGCACTGGTCGGGGATGGATTCGACGCGCAGAAAGGGATTGGCGGCGCGCTCGTTTCCAAGCCGCGCAGGCAGGGTGGGTTCACCCCGTTCACGCTGCGAACGGGCGGCGTCGGCGCGCGCGACGAGCGCGCGATTGTCGGGTTCCACCGTCAGCGCGAATGCGGCGTTGGCGAGGGTGTATTCGTGACCGCAGCAAACCCGGGTGTCGTCCGGCAGTTTTGCCAGACGGTCCAGCGAATCGAGCATTTCGGCTGGCGTACCTTCGAACAGACGTCCACAGCCGAGGCTGAACAGGGTATCGCCACAGAACAGCAAACCTTCGCCATGGTACGCGATGTGGCTGCGGGTGTGGCCATGCACCTCGATGACTTCGAAGTCGGCCGCGGGCGCCGCGATATCGACCACGTCGCCGTTCCCGAGCCGCTTGTCTGTGAAAGGGATGCGCGCATCGATCGGGGCGTAAACTACGGCATCCGGAAATCGCGCCGCAAGCTCACCGGTGCCGGCGATGTGATCGGCATGATGATGGGTCAGCAGGATGGCTTTCAGCGCGAGTCCGTCCTGCTCCAGCGCATGCAGCACCGGTTGCGCCTCGCCCGGATCGACGACCAGCGCCGAGCCCGACGCGGCATCGGCCAGGAGCCAGATGTAGTTGTCGCGCAGGGCGGGCAAGGCACGCAATGATGGCATCAAAACGCCAGAAAAAAGTCGGACCATGACCATAACAGTCGTACCGGCTTGCGTTCGTTAGCTTGGCGTTAACCCGGGCCCTCGCTTATCGTATGTTGATGAACCCGTCACAATGCCGGTCAAATTGGTGATGTTCAGCGCAGGATTCGATTGCAGACCACGATGTCAGCACATCCGTTAGACGTGGGCGCCCCTGCCTTGGCGGCGATCGGCGCCGATGCGACGGCGGTATGCGCAGCCCGGCTGGCGCGGGTCGCGGGGACGCATGCGCTTCTGCTGGACGGCATGGCCATGCCGTCCCCTCCGGTCGCGGGGGTGGGACGCTGGACCCCGTTGCGGCCGAGCGCAGATGGCAACGGTTGGCTCGGGCCATTGCGCGCCGACGCCGACGCACTGCCGTTCGAGGGTGAATCCTTCTGTGCGGTGCTGGTGCGCTTCGCGCCGCATCCGGGCTTCACTCCGGAATCGGTCGTCAGTGAACTGGCGCGTGTGCTCGCTCCGCACGGCATGTTGCTGATTGCGGATCTTCATCCACGTTCCTTGTGGCACGCCGGCATTGCGCCGGGCCGCTGGGAGCGCGCGTTGCGCGGCGCGGGACTGGAGGTGTCTGCGGCGACGCGTTGCGGTTCGCCGTGGCCCCGGCCGCGCGGCGCGGCCGGAATGCCGCACTGGCTGGTGCGCGGCATGGGCGGCGCCTGGGTGATCGAAGCGCACCCGCATGCGCAAGCGGCGATCCCGCTGCGAAAACCTGGTGCCGGCCGACGCGCGGTCGAACATAAAACCCTTTTGCCCGGCGCACAACGCAAACCGCTGAACAGCCTGCTGCGCTCGACGGTTTCCGCGCCGGCGGTACTCGCCAGGCTCACGCACTGGCATGCACGCTCCGCTGGTTGCGCTGACTCGCGACATCCCTGTCGCTCACCCTTCGGGCTGCCTGCGGCGTTCGCATCGGCAACCCTGCCGATGCAGTCGGCGTCGCGCAATCCGCCGTCGCTACTCGCCCCACCCTCTGTGCTCGCCCTTCGGACCGGCTGCGGCGTTCAAATCGGCCGCCCTGCCAATTTGGTCGCGACGGTTTTGCAACGTCTCCTTCGGCGACGGGCATGAGCGGCAATGACGCGGTTGAAATCTTCACCGACGGCGCCTGTCTCGGCAATCCCGGGCCGGGTGGCTGGGCAGCCTTGCTGCGTTGGCGCGGCAATGAGAAGTTGCTGTCCGGCGGCGAGATCGCCACCACCAACAACCGCATGGAATTGACCGCGGCGATCGTGGCGCTGGAATCGCTGAAGCGTGATTGTGGCGTGGTATTGACCACCGATTCGCAGTACGTCCGCCACGGCATCGAGCAATGGATAGCCAGGTGGCGTGCGAACGGCTGGCGCACTGCCGGCAAGCAAGCCGTGAAGAATCAGGATCTGTGGCAACGCCTCGCCGCCGCGGTCGGGCAGCATCGGGTACGCTGGTTGTGGGTGCGTGGGCATTCGGGCCATCCCGAAAACGAGCGCGTGGATCAGGCTGCGCGTGCCGAGGCGGTGCGTCTCAAGGAGGCATCGTGACACGCAGGGTGGTGCTGGATACCGAAACGACCGGACTGGAAGTCGAACGCGGGCATCGCGTGATAGAAATCGGATGCGTGGAACTGGTCGACCGCAGGCCGAGCGGGCGCGAGTTCCAGCGCTATCTCAACCCCGGCCGCACGAGCGACGCGGCTGCGGTGGCGGTGCATGGCATCACCGACGAATTCCTGCGTGACAAACCCGGATTTGCCGACATCGCCGAGGATTTCATGGCTTTCATCGGCGGCGCCGAATTGCTGATCCACAACGCTGCGTTCGACACGGCTTTTCTTGATGACGAGTTGAAGCGTGCGGGTGCCGCATTCGGCTGTGTCGCCGACCACACCGTGGTGGTGGATACGCTGGCGCTGGCACGCCAAAAATATCCGGGCCAGAAAAATACCCTGGATGCCCTGTGCAAGCGGCTCGGCATCGACAATAGCCACCGTGAAGTGCACGGCGCGCTGCTTGACGCACACCTGCTCGCCGAGGTGTGGGTGGCGATGACCGCCGGGCAGGGTGCACTGGCGCTGGGCGGCGATCTGCACGGGACCGGACCTGTCGTCGCGGCATTGGGTGCAACGATGCGCGGGCTTGCCGTGCGCCCGCGCGTGTTGCGCGCGACCTTGGACGAAACGGCCGCCCACGCATCAAGGCTGGATGCGCTGGACAAGGCGAGTACCGCAGGCAGCCTGTGGCGGCGTGTGGAAATCGCCGGCGGGCAGACGTTGCGCGAATGCGAATCGCGTGCTTGATGCCGTAAAAGCTATCCCCCCGCGACTGCGTCACGATCCTTTCCAGGGACGGGGCGATAGGGTTTAGGCTTCCCCGAGTCCCGAGTCCCGAGTCCCGAGTCCCGAGCCCCGAGTCCCGAGTCCCCGAGCCAGGGCCTCAGCCCACCCGCACCAGCACGATGCTGATATTGTCGCGGCCGCCTGCGTCCAGCGCGGCGAGCAGCAAGTGATCGACGCATTCCTGCGCGGCAAGATCGGTGCGTGCGAGTACCGCCGCAATGTGTGGGTCGTCCAGCTCCTCGCTCAAGCCGCCGCTGGATAGCAGGAACTGCATCCCACGTTCGAGCGTACCGCGCCAGGGTTGTGCGTAGAGGTCTGACGAAGGCGTGATGCCCAGGGCCTGGGTGACCGGATTGCATCTCGCTCCGGGTGGCTCGTGCCTGGCCGCGTCCGGCGCCGCGTTTTCATCGTCCGCAATCACCGGTTCATCGGTGCAAGGGGCTTGCCAGGCGTCGTGATGCCAGAGCGATGTCCGTGTGTCGCCGATCCGGGCGACGGCGAATCGTTCACCTTCGATTCTCAGCAGCGCGAGGGTTGCGCCTGCGGGTGCGATTCCTGTTGCCGCGGCCGCGATGGCTTCGCCGGCGCGGCGGATGGCCGGCTCGAGGCCAAGCCCGGCCCGGGTCGCATCGACCAGTGCGTCGCGCGCGGCGGCGGCCGCCACTTCGCCGCGGCCGTGACCGCCCATGCCGTCCACCACGAGGAACAGGCCGAGATCGGCATCCACCCAGTAGGAATCTTCATTGAATTCTCGACGCAGGCCGGTATGGCTGGCGTGACCGATTTCAATCATGGCCTCGCCGTGCCTGCCCGGTGCATGCCATCGTCGAACCGGTTTCGCGCAAGCTCAATTGCCGGCACCACCGGTCTCAAGGCGTGATGAAAACACCTTCAACTCGCGCATGATGTGCAAGACATGGCGGTGCAGCTCCTCGCTCTCGGAAGCATCGATACCCCGGGTCTCGTGGTAGACGAGTGCGATCCACAACGCCAGGCCGCGCATGCGCACTTGCACGTTGTC
>JBOHYV010000033.1:0-12754 GCA_050738135.1 Rhodanobacteraceae bacterium
GGTAACCGAGGAACGTGAAATGGTTTTCCGCCGCCCAGCGCAGGAATGCCTGGCCTTCGGCGACCTCCTCCGCATCGAGCGTTGTCTTCTCTTCCGGCAACGCATCCGCGATCACCAGCATCTTGTCATGCATGGCCTGCCAATCGTTGACCGCAGCATGCACATCGCCGAGTGCCACTTCGGCGAGCGCTTGCAGCTTGCCCAGGGTCGCGGCATCGACGCGATCGATTTCGGCGTGCATCACCGATTCGGCCGATCTGTCGTCACCTTCGAGCCCGATCACTTCGACGTTGCCGCGGGCATCGCGCTTTATGTCCAGCACCGGATGGATGAGGCGGTGCAGGCGCAGGCCTGCGCCCGCGACCACCATTTCCAGGGAATCCACCAGAAATGGCATGTCGTCGCTGACGACCTCGACCACCGAATGCGGGCAAGTCCAGCCGTGGTGTTCGCGGTCGGGATTGAATGCCCGTACGCTGGCGTGCTCCGCGGGCCGGTTGCGAAACCAGCCGAACAGGTCGGCGATCAGCGCAGCCCATGTGTCGACACCGCGCCGCGCAAGCTCCTGCGTGCCGAGCTCTGCACACACGAGCGTCGCGAAAGCCTCGGCCGCTTTGACATCTGCAGTGCCGACCTTGCCCCGGACACCGTTCAAGATGGCCGTGATTTCAGCCCCACCGGTGGGAGCTCGCAATGCGTTCATGTGGATTCAATTCAGGGCACAAAGGGGGGAATAGGATACTGCTGCGCCCGGACCTCAGGCCAGCCTTGGCCCGCCCGCCCGTTGGCCGAACCAGCCGGGTTTTCATGCGGATCGGCGGTTTCAGCATGACGCTTGGCCTAGGGACACTCCCGCCGATTCCCGCAATAATCGCCAATTGTTGATCCGCGCAGTAGAGAAAGTCCGATGACGAAATGGCTAAGCCGCGGTGTCGGCGTGGTACTGCTGGCCTTGGCTGTCGGTGCGTGCAGCCATTCCTCGCCGCATGCGACCGCGCCCCCTGAAGTCGGGGTCGTGACGGCCAAACCAATCACCATACCGGTGACCCAGACCTATCCGGGGCGCCTCGCCGCGACGTTGACGGCGCAGGTACGGGCACGCGTGACGGGCATCGTGCTGAAGCGCGTGTACAAGGAAGGCACCGACGTCAAAAAGGGCGACGTGCTGTTCAAGATCGATCCGGCGCCGCTCGAAGCCAGCCTGCGTACCGCCCAAGGACAACTGGCGCAAGCCCAAGCCACCGCGCGCAATGCCGAATTGACGGCGCGGCGCAGCAAGGCCCTCGGCGCCAAGGGCGTATTGGCGAAGCAGGATATCGACAATGCCATCGCCACCGCCAAACAGGCCGACGCAGCGGTCAAATCCGCACAGGGCAATGTCGAGAACGCCAGGATCAATCTGGGCTACGCCACCGTCACCGCACCGATCAGTGGTCGCGCCGGTCGTGCCAACGTCACCCAGGGCGCTCTGGTATCCCCTACCGATACCGATCCGCTGACGACGGTACAAGTCATCGACCCGATCTACGCCAACTTCAGCGAACCGATGGCGGAAGTGGAGCGGCTGCGCCAAGCGGAAAAAGCCGGCGGATTGAAACTGCTGGCTCCGGACAAGGCCGAAGTGCAGATCGTGCTGCCCGACGGCGGCGTGTACGCGCATACCGGCACCCTCGACTTCACCGACCTTGCGGTGGACCCGAGCACCGGCGCGGTGGATCTGCGCGCACTCGTGCCGAATCCCGACCACACGCTGCTGCCCGGGATGTTCGTGAAAATCCGCCTGACACTGGGTACGTTGCACAACGCATTCCTGCTGCCGCAAAGTGCGATCCAGCGCGACAACAGCGGCGCCTATGTCTATGTGGCCGGTGCAGGTGACAAGATCGTCGAAAAGCGTGTCGAACTGGGCGACCAGCACGGCACGGACTGGATCGTGCAGGGCGGCATCGACGCGGGCATGAAGGTGGTGGTTGCGGGTGTCCAGAAGGCGCAGCCGGGCGAATCCGTCAAACCCGTCCCCTACGCCCCGGAAACCGACGCTGCGGCGCCGGCATCGACCGCAGACTGATCCCGCGCCATGCCCCAATTCTTCATCGACCGTCCGATTTTCGCGTGGGTGCTCGCGATCCTGATCACGCTGGGCGGGACCATCGCGATCCTCAACCTGCCCATCGAGGCCTACCCGACGATAGCGCCGCCCAGCGTGCAGATCCGCGCCAACTATCCGGGCGCGAACGCGCAGGTCGTGCAGAGCACCGTGACCCAGGTCATCGAACAGAACCTCTCGGGCATCGATCACCTGCTGTATTTCAGTTCGTCGTCCGACTCGACCGGCTCGGCCAACATCACGCTGTATTTCGACCCCGGCACCGATCTCGATACCGCCGCGGTGCAAACCCAGAATGCGGTATCCGCTTCCGAACCGCGCCTGCCTGAGGCCGTGAACAATCTCGGCGTCACGGTGCGCAAGTCCAACTCCGGCTTCCTGATGGGCATTTCGCTGCAGGACAAGACCGGTCACCTCGACCCCGACGCGCTCAGCAATTTGATCGCCGCGCAATTCATCGATCCGATCTCGCGCATCGATGGCGTCGGCAGCGTCAATCAGTTTGGCGCACCGTATGCGATGCGCATCTGGCTGAACCCGCTGAAGCTCGAGGGTTACGGGCTCACCGCCACCGACGCGCTGGACGCGGTGCGCGCGCAGAATGTGATGTTCGCGGCGGGTTCGGTGGGCGCGGACCCCGCGGTGAGCGGCCAGGGCATCACCGCCACGGTCTCGGCGGAATCGAGCTTCACCACGCCGCAGCAGTTCCGCGACATCATCCTGCGTACCAATCCCGACGGGACCACGGTGACGCTGGGCGACGTCGCGCGCGTGCAGTTGGGTTCCGACAGCTACGGCAATTTTTCGCGCCTGAACGGCCAGCCCGTTGCCTCGTTCGGCATCTCGCTGCTGCCGGGCGCCAACGCCCTGTCGGTCGCGAAAGCGGTGCAGGCGAAGATGAAGGAGCTGGCGAAGAACCTGCCGCCCGGTGTCACCTGGAGCATTCCGTTCGAAAGCTACACCTTCGTCCAAGTCTCGATCATCGAGGTGGTGAAGACACTGGGCGAGGCGATCGTACTGGTGTTCTTCGTGATGCTGCTGTTCCTGCAGAACTTGCGCGCGACGCTGATCCCGATGCTGGTGGTGCCGGTCGCGCTCACCGGTGCGTTCCTCGGCCTCTACCTGTTCGGCTTCTCGATCAACGTGCTGAGCCTGTTCGGACTGGTGCTCGCGATCGGCATCGTGGTCGATGACGCGATCGTGGTCGTCGAAAACGTCGAGCGCATCATGCGCGAGGAGGGCCTGTCGCCGAAAGAGGCCACCCGCAAAGGCATGACCCAGATCACCGGCGCGATCATCGCGGTCACCACGGTGCTGACTTCGGTGTTCGTGCCGGCCGCGTTGATGTCGGGCAGCGTGGGCGCGATCTATCGCCAGTTCTCGGTAACCATTGCCGTTTCCATGGCGCTGTCGGCATTGATGGCACTCTCTTTCACGCCGGCGCTGTGCGCCAGCCTGCTGCGGCCCGAGCACGAGCATGCCAATCGTTTCCTGCGCGCGTTCAACAATGGCTACGAAAGCCTCGCACGCCATTACCTCGCGCGGCTCGGCAAGGCGGTGCGCCACACGCCACGCTGGATGGTCGGTTATGCCGTCGTCGTCGCCATCGCCGTGGTGCTGCTGGCGCAACTGCCTTCGAGCTTCGTGCCGCAGGAGGACCAGGGCGAGGTCGAGGCGACCATCCAGTTGCCGCCCGGCGCCACTTCCGACCGCACCCTCGCTGTGATGGAACAGGTCGAGCACATCGCGGAAAAAGACCCCGCTGTCCAGAACGTCTTCACCATCGGCGGCTTCAGCTTCGTCGGCCACGGCGAAAACGTCGGCATGGCCTTCATCCACCTGAAGGACTGGAGTGATCGTTCGCGCACCGCCGACGAAATCATCAACGACTTCAACCGCAAGTTCTCGAAAATCCGCAACGCCCAGGTGTTCGCCCTGAACCAGGCGGTGATCCGTGGCCTCGGTCGTTTCGCCGGATTCGATTTCGAATTGGAAGACCGCGGCGGCCTGGGCCACAAGGCGCTGATTGACGCCAAGAACAAATTGATTGCCGAAGCCGCCAAAGACAAGCGCCTCGCCAACGTGCACATCAACGGCATGGAGGACGCGCCGACCGTGAACATGAGCGTGGATCGCGTGCAGGCGCAGTCAATGGAGCTGTCCGTCACCGACGTCTACAACGCGATCCAGTTGATGCTGTCGCAGGTCGATGCCAACGACTTCTACTACCAGGGCCGCGTGCTGCGAGTGGAAATGCAGGCCGACGCGCCGTTCCGGATGAGCCCGTCGGATATTGGCAGCTTCTACACCCGATCATCGACCGGCGCGATGGTGCCGCTGTCCAGCGTGGTAAGCACGCACTGGTCGCTGGCCTCGCCCGAACTCGACCGCTACAACGGCGTCGGCGCGATCGAATTGTCCGGAACGGCGGCGCCCGGCTACAGCTCAGGCGACACGATTACCGCGATGCAGGACCTCGTCGCCAAATACCTGCCCAAGAGCTTCAGTTACGAGTGGACCGGCCAGTCGCTGCAGGAAATCCTCTCCGGCGCACAGGCGCCAATGCTGTTCGGACTTTCGATCTTCGTGGTATTCCTGTGCCTGTGTGCGCTGTATGAAAGCTGGTCGATTCCGGTCGCGGTGATGCTGGTGATTCCGCTGGGCGTTCTGGGTTCGGTGGTGCTGACCAGCATCCGCGGCTTGTCGGACGACGTGTACTTCAAGATCGGCCTGATCGCGATCATCGGGCTGTCGGTGAAGAACGCGATCCTGATCGTTCAGTTCGCGGTGGACTTGCGAAAGCAGGGTCATGGCCTGATCGCGGCAACGCTGGAAGCCTGCCGCATCCGCCTGCGTCCTATCCTGATGACATCGATCGCCTTCATCCTCGGCGTGCTGCCGCTGGCGATCTCGACCGGCGCTGGCGCCAACAGCCGCCACGCGATCGGCACCGGCGTGATCGGCGGCATGCTTGGCGCAACCGCGCTGGGCATCATGCTGGTGCCGGTGTTTTATGTGGTGGTACGGCGTTTGCTGGGCGACAAGAGCGACGGTACCGAAGCGGCGGGCGGCGAAGGCGAGGAACCCCGCCCGGTCGATTGATCGCCCAATCGTCTTTTCAGGTTGGGCTGAGCGGGCTTCATCCGCAAAGCCCAACGAAAACATCGATCCGTGGACCCTGCCGGAATGAATCCGGCGTCAGTCCGACCTACAGAACCGGAATGTCGCTCAGCGCGTCAAATTCCTCGCCGGACAATTCAATTTCCGCCGCGGCAACGTTTTCTTCGAGATGCGCGCGTTTCGACGTGCCCGGAATCGGCAACATCACCGGACTGCGCTTCAACAGCCACGCGAGCGCGACCTGTGCTGTGCTGGCCTGGTGACGTCGCGCGATTTCGGCGAGCGGCGAATCCCGTCCCGCGAGGGCACCGCCCGACAGCGGATACCACGGAATGAATCCGATTCCGCGCGATTCGCAGTAATCGAGTACATCCTCGTACACGCGATAGGTTGCGCTGTAGCGGTTCTGCACGGTGGCGACCGGGAACACTTTTTCGGCCGCCTGGATTTCCTCGACCGTCACTTCGCTCAAGCCCGCGAAACGGGCCAGGCCTTCGTCGAGCATGGACTTGATCGCGCCGAACTGCTCATCGCGCGGGACGCGTGGATCGATCCGGTGCAATTGCCACAGCACGATCTGTTCCAATCCGAGCCAGCGCAGGCTCATCTTCGCTTGCTGGCGCAAATACTCGGGCCGGCCTAGCGGAATCCACTCACCGGGTCCGGTGCGCACCTGACCGCCCTTGGTCGCGATCACCAGGCCATCCGGATACGGATGCAGCGCCTCGCGCAGCATGGGTTCGGACACCGCCGGACCATACGAGTCGGCGGTATCGATGAAGTTCACGCCGAGTTCCGGCACACGCCGCAAGGTCGCGAGGCATTCCGCACGATCCGCAGGCACACCCCACACGCCGGTACCGGTAACCCGCATCGCGCCGTAGCCGAGCCGATGGATCGGGACCTTGCCGCCCAGCAGAAATGTACCGGCACGGCCGGCATCGGGGGTTGTCATCGCCTGCACCTCGCGAACTTGATTCCTTTCACCATACGCGCACCCGGCGAGGCTTTCATGCCGTGGATCAACCGGGCGCCACAAGGGTGCCTGGATGCCACGCAAACGAAAGCCGCGCAGGGCAGCCCGCGCGGCTTTGCTCGAACCGGCGTTGCGGAAGGTTTACTTGACGCGCGACGCGTCGGGTTTGCTGTTCGCGGCCAGGTCTTCCTTGATGCGCGCGGCCTTGCCTTCGAGCCCCCGCAGGTAGTACAGCTTGGCTCCGCGCACTTTGCCCTTGCGCTTCACTTCGACCGAGTCGATCGCGGAGCTGTAAGCCTGGAACACCCGTTCGACCCCGGTGCCGTGCGACATCTTGCGCACCGTGAAAGCCGAATGCAGGCCGCGGTTGCGGCGCGCGATCACCACGCCCTCGAAAGCCTGCACGCGCTCGCGATTGCCCTCCGTCACCTTGACGTTGACGACGACGGTGTCGCCGGCGGCGAACGGCGGCAGCTCGCGGCCCATCTGCGCGGCTTCGAATTGTTCAATGATCTTGTTCATGGGTGTTGCCCTTGTGTTCCCGTTTGAATTCTTCCAGCAAGCGTTGGTCGTCTTGGTCCAACGTCAAATTTTCCAGCAGGTCCGGCCGCTTCAGCCAGGTACATCCCAGCGACTGCATCCGGCGCCAGCGGCGAATCGCCGCGTGGTCGCCCGACAACAGCACCGCCGGCACGTCGCCAAACTCGTGGCTCACCGGCCGCGTGTAGTGTGGGCAATCCAGCAGGCCGTCCGAAAACGAGTCCTGCTCTGCGGATTGCGCATCGCCCAACGCGCCTTCCTGCAACCTGCCGACCGCGTCGATCAGCACCGCCGCGGCCAATTCTCCGCCCGACAGTATGTAATCGCCGATCGACAGTTCCTCGTCGACCTCGTGTTCGATCAAGCGCTCGTCGATTCCTTCGTAGCGCCCGCACAGCAAAATCATCCGCGGCAACAAAGCCAATTGCCGCACCTTGTCCTGCGTGAGCCGCTTTCCCTGCGGACTCAAGTACATCACCGGCGCCGGCCCTTCCGTCGCCTGCCGGGCCGCTGCCAAGGCACGGCGCAACGGCTCGATCAACATCACCATGCCGGGGCCGCCGCCACATACCGTGTCGTCGACCCGGCGGTAACCGCCTTCGGCGTGGTCGCGTGGATTCCACGCTTCCACTTCCAACTGCCCGCGTTCGATCGCCCTGCCGATCACCCCGAATCCAGCGCACTGGCGCACGAACCCGGGAAACAAGGTGACGATATCGATCCGCATGCTACGGAGCAGCCGCAAAGCTGCTGCGCTCGGCATCCCGCGCGCCGGCGGTGCCTGGAACGCCCATGTACTGACGTGTACACTCCGCTTCCTGCGCTCCGGCGTCACGCAATCTGCCTTCGCTCGCTACGCTTTTCAGCTGCTCCTTTCTAGTCATCTTTGTTCCAGTCGACCGTGATGCATCCGGCAACCAGGTCGACTGATTTCACGTAGACATCCACCACGTACGGAATCAAGCGTTCGCGTCCGGCTGCGTCACGCGTCACCAGCACCGCATGCGCGCCGTTGTCGAACAAGTGGCTGACGCGGCCCAGGTCCTCGCCCGCCTCGTTCACCACCTGCAATCCTTCCAGATCCGTCTGGTAGAACTCGCCGGTTTTCGGCTCCGGCAAGGCTTCACGCGAAATCCAGATGCGCGCGCCAATCAATGCCGCTGCCGCGTCGCGATCGCCGATTCCCGCGAGCACCGCGACGATGCCCTTGCCCTGCGCGTGTCCGTGGACCTCGGCGATGGTTTCGAACTCGCCCGTGTCGCGCTCCAGCAACCACGGTGTGTAATCGAAGATCGCCGTCCGCGGTTCGGTGAACGATTCCAGCTTCACCGCGCCGCGCACGCCGTGCACACCGACGATGCGCCCGAGCAGCACATGCCGCTCATCGTTCATCGCATCAGGCAGCAGCGGCCTGCTTGCCGGCTTCCTTCGCCAGCGCCACAACCCTGTCCGAGCACTGCGCGCCCTTGGCCACCCAGGCGTTGAGCTTCTCGACGTCCAGCACCAGACGCTTGTCGTGTTCGCCAGCGGCGCCCGGGTTGAAATAGCCCAGACGTTCGATGTTGCGGCCATCGCGGGCGCTGCGTTGGTCGGTCACCACCACGTGGTAGAACGGCCTGCCCTTGGCGCCTGCGCGCGAAAGACGAATCCTGACCATGATCTGTCGACTCCGAATGGAACGGCCACGGATCGGTCGCGGGCGACCCCGAGGCGCGGAAACCGGCAATTGTAGCGGAAATGGAGCGAAAAGCTAGGGATGAGGGGCGAGTAGCGAGGACGCTCCGCTCCGGCGTTTGCACATAACCGAAGCGCCCTCGCTACTAATCCCTCGCCTTGGCTTCTCCCTCGCCCATGGCTTCAACGCGGCATGCCGCGCCCACCCATGCCGCGCATCGCGCCGGACATGGAACGCATCAACGCTTTCTTGCCGCCGCGGGCGAACTTGCCCATCATCTTTTCCATCTGCATGTACTGTTTCAGCAGCCGATTCACGTCGGCCGGCTGGGCGCCAGAACCGCGCGCGACGCGCGCGCGACGCGAACCGTTCAGCAGCTTGGGATGGCGGCGCTCCTTTTTCGTCATCGAGTCGATGATCGCCATCATCTTCTTGACTTCCTTGTCGTTGACCTGTGACTTCACCTTTTCCGGCAACCCGGAAACGCCAGGAAGTTTTTCCATCAGCCCCGCCAACCCGCCCATGTTGAGCATCTGGTCGAGCTGGTCCTTCATGTCGTTCAGGTCGAAGCGCTTGCCCTTGGCGACCTTGGCCGCAAGCCTGGCGGCCTTGTCCGCATCGGTCTTTTGCTGCACATCCTCGATCAACGACAACACGTCGCCCATGCCGAGGATGCGCGTCGCCATCCGATCCGGGTGAAACGGTTGCAGCGCATCGGTTTTTTCGCCGGCACCCAGGAACTTGATCGGCCGGCCGGTGATGTAGCGCACCGACAGTGCCGCGCCACCGCGCGCATCGCCGTCGACCTTGGTCAGGATCACGCCGGTCAGCGGCAGCGCATCGGCGAACGCCTTGGCGGTGTTGGCCGCATCCTGGCCGGTCATCGAATCGACCACGAACAGCGTTTCGACCGGATCGAGTGTTTCGTGCAACGCCGCGATCTCGGCCATCATGGCTTCGTCGATCGAAGTACGTCCGGCGGTGTCGACGATCAGCACGTCCGCGACTTCACGTCGGGCGGCATCGACCGCAGCCTTCGCGATCGCGACGGGTTTTTGCCCGGTTTGCGACGGCACGAAGCCCGCGCCGACCTGTTCCGCCAGCGTCTGCAACTGTTCGATGGCGGCCGGACGATACACGTCGGCCGAAACCACCATCACCTTCTTCTTGTGTTCGATCAGGTGCCGCGCAAGCTTGGCGACGGTGGTGGTCTTGCCCGCACCCTGCAAGCCTGCCATCAGCACCACCGCAGGTGGCGTCGCGGCAAGATCGAGCGACGCATTGGCGGTGCCCATCACCGCGGTCAGCTCGTCGCGAACCACCTTGATGAGCGCCTGACCCGGCGTCAGGCTCTTCAGCACTTCCTGCCCGATCGCGCGCACCTTGATGCGTTCGACCAGCGCCTGCACCACAGGCAATGCGACATCGGCTTCAAGCAATGCGACGCGCACTTCGCGCAGCGCTTCGCGGATATTTTCCTCGGTCAGGCGTCCGCGCCCGGTCAGGCGCTGGACAGTGGAAGACAGGCGTTGGGTGAGATTGTCGAACATGGCAGTGCGCGAAGTATGAAACTGCCATTGTACCGGGTCAGTCCCGCACGCCCTTCCGCAACACGATCACTTCGCCGGGGGCTGGTCCTTGATCCACCCGGCGACATCGCGGATCACCCTGGAGTCCAGGTGACAGGGCTTCCCGTAGTCCGCCGCGGATTTGGTCGGTCCCGGCATGAACAAGTGACTCAGCCCCGGATACAGTCGAAACGTCACGTTGGCCTTCCCTGCCAACGCCTTCTTCCAGGCGCCGAAGTCACGTGCAGGTGAAACCTGGAGGTCATTGCCGCCTTGCAGAATCAGTATCGGCAGCGACAGCGACTTCGCCACGGCGAGCTGGTGGTAATCGTGCAGGCTCAGCCACCAGCTTTGCGGCGCGAACATGAACCGTCCTTTGGGCGGATGCTTCGGATCGGCGTTCGCGAGCAGTGCCTGCTCGGCGCGCAGGGCCTTTTCCTGCTTGGCGATGGTCGCTTCAGGCACACCGGTGCGCTTGCCCTTGCCCCGGATCTGCTCCGCGAGAACGTCCAGCAGCGGCCGCGCAGGCGCAGCCATCATGATGATCCCCGCCAGTCCGGGATCGCCCCTGGCGATGCGCGGCGCCAGCATGGCGCCTTCACTGTGGCCCAGCACAAATACCCGATCGGGCGCGATCCCGGGCTGCTTCGCAATCAGATGCGCCGCAGCCAATGCATCGTCGGTCTCCTCGTCATCGACCGTGAAGTCCATTTTGGCCGCGGCTTTTTGCGGATAATCGTACGTGCGCTTGTCGAAGCGCAACGACGCAACGCCCGCTTCCGCCAAGCCCCGCGCGAGGTCGCGGAAAGGCTTGTCCGGACCGACCGTCTCGTCCATATCGGCGTCTCCGGATCCCCAGATCAGCACCACCGCCGGAAACGGCCCCTTGCCGCCGGGCAGGGTCAATGCGCCCCGCAACAGGCCCGCCGGTGACGGCACGCTCAACGGTTTGACACGCACCCCGTCGGCAAGCACATGGGCCTTGACGGGTTCGGGTTTGCGCGCTTCGACGACGGACGGCTTCAGAAACGCAAACAGCATGATCCGGTGTGAAGCATCGCACCCCACCACGAAGTCCAGCGGTCCATTGGCGAGCGCGAGACGTGTCACGACAACGGGCCGGCCGTGCAACAACTGCGCGTGCGGCTCACCATGTCCGCGATACGCGCCGAACATCTGCTGCACCGATTGCCAAGCCTGCTTGATCTTCGCGGCAGGCAGTTCGTTTGCGGTTGACGCGGAAAAATTCGCGCGGGCCGCGGAGAAGTCGCCGTGTTCGAGCGCATTCAGCGACGCCCTGGCATCCACCGCGCAGGCGCCAGGCGTCGTGCCGTGGGCCACTGGAGCAATGCACGCGAAGGAAGCGGCGATCACGCACAACGCCAGCCAACGGGCCGTTTGCTTCATTGGCGTATTCCGCTGCGCCTTCTAATGGGATGCCGGCGCCGACGATTCGAGCCCCGGCACCCTCGCGGGATCCAGGATCGAGAAGCCGCTGATCTGGCCTTGTGCGTTGCAGGCGAATACCGCGACCATGTGCATGTCGGCGAAATCCATCGGCGCCACCATCGCCGCGCGACCCTGGATCGTGCGCGGTGAAAACTGCCCCAGCGACTGGAACTTGCCGACCTGAGCCTGCAGTTGCACCCACATTCTCTGCAGCAATTCGGGCGACAAGTGCGCCTTCACTTCCGGCGCAAAGTGCTGCCCCACTTGGGTATACAGGCCCTGCGTCCACGCGGCGAAGGCGTATTCGCCATATTTTTGGCAGGTCTTGTCCGGCGCCGCGAACACTGGAGTCACCAGCAATGCGCCGCACGCAGCAAGCGCGATCAGAAAGGTTGTTCTGCACGATTTCATTTCACCAGTCTCCGGATTGGAGGGCACTTTCACACGCAGCAGATGGATCATGAGCAACCCATGCACGTGCGACGGCGGGCGGCTGAACGGCTGAAGGGTACACGGGGCCCACGTCAACAGCTCGGCAATCCCGCACCGAGTGGGAGCCTTGCGGATATTGTAGGGGCGATGGTTCGGCGCCTGCGCAAGGCGCCCGCGACAGGATGCAGGCCATCATGGTTCAGGATGGCGCGCCTGTTCCGCGGAGCAATTCAATCTTGCCTGGGCGACAGGATCTTCCAGTCGAAGTCGTAGTGCCACTTGTCGTAGTAAAGATCGCCGCCGTTCCATTCGACTTCGCCGCGCTGTGAATCCACGGTATCGGAGCGGAAGAAATGCTTGGCCGGCACGAACGCTTGCGAGAAGCCATCGTTGAAGGCGACCCGGAAATTGTCCAGCCCGCCAAGGTAGAACCACTTCAATGCGGCATCGCTGGAATCGAGCCGACCGTAGGTGACGTCCACCGGGACCCAGCCATACGGCGCAAGATAAATCTCGGCCCAGTCGTGGATGTCGTCGTAGCTGCCGCGGGTGAAGGTCCAGCCGGATTGCCAGCGCGCCGGGATGCCGTTCATGCGCATCAGCGTGATCAACAGCATGGTCTGCTCGCCGCAATCGCCGTGGCCGGCCTGCAGGGTGTACGCGCTCAGGTCGGGAATGGTGGAGTACTCGCGGGCGCCGGCCCAGGGAAGTACGTCCACTGCCGCATAGATCCGCTGCGCGATCCGGTAGGGATTGGTGGCATCGCCCACCACTTGCCTGGAAAACACGCGCAGCGGCTCGGTGAACACGATGTGCGGCGCGCGCTCGGCCACGTATGGCGCCAGCGCAGGCGTGAGCTTCGCCGGCACCACCCTGGCGGGATCAAT
>JBOHYV010000034.1:0-12587 GCA_050738135.1 Rhodanobacteraceae bacterium
GCCGAGTACACCGTCGATCACGTAGCTGATGATCTCCATGTCGCGATGGCTATGGGTGCCGAAGCCCTGGCCTGGCTGCACGCGGTCTTCGTTGATCACGCGCAGCGGACCCCAGTGCACGTGTTGGGGATCGTGATAGTCGGCGAACGAGAAGCTGTGCCAGGACTCCAGCCAGCCGTGCTCGGCGTGGCCGCGTTCGTTGGCGGGGCGCAAGGTGATCATGGGTTCGCTCCGATTGGCGACGTGCGTACAGTGTGCGTCGTTTCAACTGCGAAACCAATGGAAAACCGGGGTCAGAGTGCAGTTTTGGACAGCGGCCGGACAATGACGTGATGGTCCCGGCAAAACTGCACTCTGACCCCGGTTTTCCATCGCGCTACGATGTACGACCTCCATTGCCGGAGGGCAGAAATCATGAGAACGGACGACGACGCTTGCTGGCCCGCGCTGCCGTATGACAAGTGGAAAGACACCTACGCCACGCTGCACCTGTGGTCGCAGGTGGTCGGCAAGATCGCGCTGGCGCTTGCCGCCCCGCTCAATCATTGCTGGGCCGTGGCGCTGCGGGTTACGCCGCGCGGCCTGACCACGCGCCCGCTGCCGCTCGGCACGCGCACTTTCACCATCCAGTTCGATTTCATCGATCACCAGTTGCTGATCCGCACGTCGGATGGAATGACGCGCACGCTGACCTTGCGGCCGTGCAGCGTCGCCGATTTTTACCGCGAGTTGCTGGCGACCCTGGTTGCGATGCGCCTGCCGGTGAAGATCCATCCGATGTCGACGGAATTGCCAAAACCTGTTCGGCTGGATCGCGATACGCAACATCATAGCTACGATCCCGCATACGCGAACCGCCTGTGCCGCATCCTGGTGCAGGTGGACCGCGTGTTCACCGACTCGCAGTGCGCGTTCGTCGGCAAGTGCAGCCCGGTCAATTTTTTCTGGGGCAGTTTCGACCTGGCGGTGACCCGGTTTTCCGGCCGGCGTGCGCCGCCGCGCAATGGCCCGGCGTTCGAGCGCGACGCGTATTCGCACGAGGTGATCAGCCATGGTTTCTGGCCGGGCAGCGGGCCGCTGCTGGAACCTGCGTTCTACGGATACGCGGCGCCGGAACCGGCGGGCTTGAAGGAGGCGCGCGTGTTGCCGGAACAGGCGTACTACCACCGCGAACTTGGGGAATTCATCCTGCCTTACGAGGCGGTGCGGCAGGCCGACGCGCCCGATGACGTGATCCACGCCTTCATCGACAGCACCTACGCGCGCGCCGCGGAACTCGCGCACTGGGATCGTCGCGCGCTCGAGCGAGCGACGGCAACCGGATGATCGTCATCCCGGCCCCGGCCTTCGAGCCCAGGGTTCATCCGGGCGAAGCCTTGTAGCCCGGATGGAATGAAATGGAATCCGGGGCGTTTTCGCGGTCGATCCCGGATTGATGCGCGACATCCATGTCGCTCACCCTTTGGGCCGGCTGCGCCGTTCGCGTTTGCAGTCCTGCAAACGCAGTCGCTGCGCTGCATCCGGGCTACACAACGCCGGGACGACGAGCGAAAGCCGTGCTCACCCTCGCCGCGCGGCTTCGATGGTGGCGATGTCGATCTTCTTCATCGGCATCATGGCCTCGAATGCGCGTTTGGCGGCTGCGGGGTCGGAATCCGTAATCGCGTCCATCAATGCGCGCGGCGTGATCTGCCAGGACAAGCCAAACCGGTCCTTGCACCAGCCGCACTCGCTTTCCGAGCCGCCGTTGCCGGTGATCGCCTTCCAGTAGCGGTCGGTCTCGGCCTGGTCGCGAGTGTAGACCTGGAAGGAAATCGACTGGTTGAAGCCGAACTCCGGACCGCCGTTCAGGCCGAGGAACGGCATGCCGAGCACCGTGAATTCAACCGTCAGCACATTGCCCTTTTTGCCGGCGGGATAGTCGCCCGGCGCGCGGTACACCGCAATGACGTGCGAATCCGGGAAGGTGCTGGCGTAGAAGTTGGCGGCTTCCTCGGCCTTGCCGTCGAACCACAGGCAAACCGCCATTTTACGTGTTGCGTTGGAAGTGGGCATGTCTCGATCCTCGTGTGGTGGTGGCGGGGAACCGCTTCGCTTTTGCAGGTTGGGTTGAGGCCGGCTTCATCCGGCCGAAGCCCAACATCGAGAAACAATGTTGAGCTTCGCAAAAAGAACTCAGCCTAACCTACAGGGCGACGAGCGAAGGCGGCGCCAATCGACAGCCTTGCAGGTTGGCTTGAGGCCGGGCTTCACCGCAGCCTCAGCCCGGCGGCGCTAATCTTTGCAATTTCGACACGCACGAGGACGCGATGAAAACACGCGCGCTGGGGCCGTCCGGCCTGCAGGTTTCCGAGCTGGGCCTTGGCTGCAACAATTTCGGCGGGCGACTGGACGAGGCCGGCACGCGCGCAGTGGTGGACGCGGCGCTTGACGCGGGCATCGACTTCTTCGACACCGCCGATTCGTATGGTGACAAGGGCGGTTCGGAAACGCTGCTCGGCAAAATTCTCGGCGAGCGCCGCAAGGACGTGATCCTCGCCACCAAGTTCGGCTCGGCGATGCGCGAAGGCGCGCGCCGCGATGCCTCGCGGCGTTACATCCTGCAGGCGGTGGAGGCGAGCCTGAAGCGCCTTCAGACCGACTGGATCGACGTCTATTACCTGCACTGGCCCGATCCGCTGACGCCGATGGAGGAAACGCTGCGCGCGCTGGACGACCTGATTCATTCGGGCAAGGTGCGCTACATCGGGGCCTGCAATCTCGCCGCGTGGCAGATGGTGGAGGCCGAATGGGTCGCGCGCGAACTGGGCACCCACCATTTCATCTGCGCGCAGAACGAATTCAGTCTGGTCGAACGCAGCGCGGAAGGGGAACTGTTGCCGGCGTTGAGCGCGCACGGCTTGAGCCTGATTCCGTATTTCCCGCTGGCGAGCGGGCTGCTCACCGGCAAATACCACCGCGGCGAGCAGGCCCCTTCTGATTCGCGCTTTGCGCATTGGCAGGCACTGGGTGAGCGTTACCTCAACGAGGCCAACTGGAACCACGTGGAGAAACTGCGCGGCTGGTGCGATGAGCGCGGCCGCTCGCTGCTGGAACTCGCCTTCGCCTGGCTGCTTTCGCACCGCGCGGTCGCCAGCGTCATCGCGGGTGCGACCAAGCCGGAACAAATCGCGCAGAATGCCAAGGCCGCGGCGTGGCGGTTGGGCGAGCAAGAGCTTGCATCGCTGCGGGGGATGCTGGCGTAGGCACGGCCATGGATGCAGCGGCGGCGCCGCAACGGCAACGCGCGAAGTTTCGACAAATTGCGCGCCGACGGTTGACGGATCGGCTTGCAACCCCGATCTTGCACGCCAACCCCTTTAGCGGCGGCGGTGATGGATACGCAATCGGATTTGCTGGTGATCGGCGGCGGCTCGGCGGGAGTGGCCACCGCGATCCGCGCGGCGCGGCACGGCGCGAAGGTGACGGTCTTCGAGCCGCATGAACTCGGGGGCACCTGCGTCAATCGCGGTTGCGTGCCCAAGAAGGCGATGTGGCTGGCGGCGGGGCTGGCCGAGTCGCAGCACATGGCGCAGGCGGTCGGTTTCGACGTGCGACCGGGTGCGCTGGATTGGAGGGCATTCGTCAGGCATCGCGAAACCTACGTGGCGCGTGCGCGCAATTCCTACGCGAGGCGCCTGGATGAACTCGGCATCCGGCTGGTGCGCGAGTACGCGCATTTCACGGATGCGCACACGCTGCAGGCCGGCGACGGTGAATACCACGCGCCGCACATCGTGATTGCCACCGGTGCGCGCTCGCGGGACATGGACATGCCGGGTGCGGAGCTCGCGATCGATTCCGATGGTTTCTTCAAACTCGACGCGCAGCCGCAACGGGTCGGCATCATCGGCGGCGGCTACATCGGGTTGGAATTCGCTGGCGTGTTGTGCGCACTGGGGTCGAAGGTGGAACTCATCACCCGCAGCGGCCTGATTTCGCATTTCGACAAGGATCTCGGCCACGCGCTGGGCGAGCTGATGCAGCTCGAGGGCGTGGTGCACCACGAGGGCTGCGTGGCGCGCGGGGTGCATCGCGACGGCGGTGCACTGTGGCTGGATTGCGGCGATGACAAGGTCCGCGGGCCGTACGATTGCGTGATTTCCGCGATCGGTCGCGTCGCCAATATCGAAGGACTGGGCCTGGGTGCGGCGGGCGTGGCGCTGGACAAGTTGGGCGCGATCGGCACCGACGCCTGCGAGAACACTTCCGTGGAAGGGGTTTATGCCATCGGCGACATCAACGGCAAGTTGCAGTTGACGCCGGTCGCGATCGCGGCGGGGCGGCAGTTGGCGGAGCGCCTCTTTAACGGCAAGCCCGATGCGCACCTCGATTATGCGAATGTGCCGAGCGTGGTGTTCTCGCATCCGCCGGTCGGCAGCGTGGGCATGTCGGAGGCCGAAGCGCGTCGGCAGTTCGGCGATGCGGTAAAGGTTCGCAAGACCCGCTTCTCGCCGATGCTGTGGTCGCTGGCCGGGCGCGAAGGCAAGACCCTGATGAAACTGGTCTGCGTGGGCGGTGACGAGCGGGTCGTGGGCGTGCACGGGGTCGGCCCCGGGATGGACGAGATGTTGCAGGGCTTCGCGGTGGCGGTGCGGATGGGCGCGACCTATCCCGACTTCCTGAAGACCGTCGCGATCCATCCGACCTCGGCGGAAGAATTCGTGACGATGGTGTGAGGCGGGTAGCGATTGAACACGGCGGCATTGCGCGGATTTCGGATGAATGCGCGTCGGCCGCTGTCATCACGAACCCACCGGTCGTCATTCCGGGACGGCCTGCTGCTTCATCGCAGGCCGAACCCGGAATCCAGCTCTTTTCCGTTCAAGGAGCAAGGACTGGATTCCGGATCGCGCCCGCTACGCGGGCTTGTCCGGAATGACGACGATAATTCAAGGGTCGCGCATTGGCGCCGGAATCGTGGGTGAACGCATCAGGCATGGCCGCTTTGTCCATTCTTGTCCTGCACTTCGCGATCATCGCGTTCAACGTCGCGGGTTGCGCGCTGATTCCGATCGGCGCATGGCGGCATTGGGGCTGGGTGCGCGCATTCTGGTGGCGATTGGCACACTTGCTCAGCCTTGCGGTGGTCGCGCTGCAGGCACTGCTGGGACGTGCATGTTTCCTGAGGATTTGGCAGGGCAAGGTCGCGGGATCACCACATGCGCAACCGCTGATCGCGGACTGGATCAACCGGCTGGTTTACCTGCCGCTGCCGTTGTGGATATTCGCGATCGCCTATGTCGTGGTGTTCGCATACGTGATCGCGTTGTGGATTTTCGTGCCGCCGCAGACGCCGGAGCGACTGTGAAGTGCCGGGCGCGGGTAACGCACGGCTGCGTGCGCATACCCGGCGTTGACGGTGCCGGTGCAATCATCGCGCCCTGTTGCCGATATCTGGCACGCGCTTGAACGAAGCCGACTACACACCTCCGAATCTGGCCTTGACCACGGTCGCGCTGGGGATGGCCACGTTCATGCGGGTGCTCGACACGACGATCGCCAACGTGTCGTTGCCGACCATTGCCGGCAACCTCGGCGTCAGTTACGACCAGAGCACCTGGGTGATCACCTCGTTCACGGTGTGCATGGCGATCACGCTGCCGTTGACGGGTTTCCTGTCACGCCGCTTCGGCGAGGTCAGGTTGTTCGTCTGGTGCACGGTGCTGTTTTCGCTGGCCTCGCTGATGTGCGGTCTGTCGCACAGCTTCGGGATGCTGCTGGTGTTTCGCGGCATCCAGGGTGCGATGTCGGGGCCGGTGTATCCGGTCACGCAGAGCCTGATGATCGCGACCTATCCCAAGGACAAGCGCGGCATGGCGCTGGCGCTGATGGGCATGATCACGATCGTCGCGCCGATCGTGGGGCCGGTGCTGGGCGGCTGGATCACGGATCGTTATTCGTGGCACTGGATTTTCTTTATCAACGTGCCGATCGGCCTGTTTGCCAGTGTTGTTGCGGTGACGCAGTTGTCTGGCATGAAGCAGAAGCTCGAGCGCCCGCGCATGGATTATGTGGGGCTTTTCACGTTGATCGTGGGGGTCGGGGCCGTGCAGATCCTGCTCGACAAGGGCAACGATGCCGACTGGTTCCATTCCACCTTCATCATCGCGCTGGCCATCATCTCGGGGATTGCACTGGCGGTGTTCCTGATCTGGGAACTGACCGATGACGACCCGATCGTCGACCTGCGCCTGTTCCGCCACCGCAATTTCGCAGCCGGCACGCTGGTGCTGGTGCTGTCCTACGCGGTGTTCTTCGGTATGAGCCTGCTGTTGCCGTTGTGGACGCAAAGGGTGTTGCATTACGACGCGTTCTGGGCGGGGCTCGCGATGGCGCCGGTCGGGATTTTCCCGGTGGTGCTGACGTATTTCGTCGGCAAGTACGGGCCGCGCGTGGATCTGCGCGTGCTTGCGGCGCTGGCATTCGTGGTGATCGGCGTCACCTGCATGTTGAACGCGAGTTTCAATACCGAGGTCAATTTCGGCTCGGTCGCGATGGTGCGAATGATCCAGGGTATCGGCGTGGCGTTGTTCTTCATGCCGGTATTGACCATCCTGCTGTCCGATCTCCAAGGCCACGAGATTGCCGCGGGATCCGGCACGTCCACGTTCCTGCGCCAACTGGGTGGCAGCTTTTCGGCCTCCATCGTGACCTTCATGTGGGCGCGGGGCGCTTCGACCGACCACGCCAATCTCGCGGGACATATCAACGCGTTCAACCCGGTTGCGACCAGTGCGCTTCACGGCCTGTTGCACGGTCATGTGCACCGGACACTGGACCTGATCAATCAGGTCATCACCCAGCAGAGCTTCCAGATGTCGTTCAACAGCATCATGGATACGATGGGCTGGCTGCTGTTCGCCTTGATTCCGATCCTGTGGCTGGCCAAGCCGCCCTTCATCCGCTTGGGTTCGGTGCGCAGTCGTTGATGGTTGCCAAGGCCGGGCGTCGTCGCTTGGCAATCATCCCGCAGCATGGTCATGATTTGCCACGGCCGCGGTGGCGCCCGCCGGGTTCAGGTCGGCTCCGCACAATGATTGCAGAATCCGGGCGTTGTCCACGGCGGCGTTCGGGACCCGATTTTCACGAACGAGGACGGCCATGGACGTACTGCACTTCAGCAATTTCCTCAGCTTCAGCATGTCGCCGCTGGAAATCGTCATCCGCGGCACCATCATGTACTGGTTCCTGTTTCTGCTGCTGCGCTTCGCATTGCGCCGTGACACGGGGTCGGCGGGCATTTCCGGCATCCTGTTCGTGGTACTGCTGGGCGACGCGGCACAGAACGCGATGATCGGTAACGGCAATACCGTCGGCGACGGCGGTCTGCTGATCGCCACGCTCGCAGCGTGGAACTTCCTTCTGGACTGGCTCGGAACCCGGGTTGCGTTCGTCGCGCGGCTGACGGATGCGCCGCCGATCATGCTGGTGCGCAATGGCCAGCTGCTCAAGCGTAATCTTCGGCGCGAAAATTTGACCGTTTTCGAAGTCGAGTCGCAGCTTCGACTGAAGGGTCTGGAGCGGATGGAGCAGGTGAAGACGATGTATCTGGAAAGCGATGGTGGGTTCAGTGTGATCCAGGCCTGACCCTGGGCGCGCACGTCGGGGCCAGTAAAATGGGCGGGATGAAGGGCTCGAACATCGCCGGAAGTGTGGTCGATGGCCGCGTCAATGGCGCCAACGTGAAACGGCTCGCGGCATGGCTGAAATCGCGTTCACGCGTGACCGCGATCACCGGCGCGGGCGTGAGCACCGAATCCGGGATTCCGGATTACCGTGACGCCGATGGGAACTGGAAACGCTCGCCGCCTGTCCAGTACCGTGATTTCGTGGAAAGCGAGGCGGTGCGTCGGCGTTATTGGGCGCGGAGCCTGGCGGGCTGGCCGATGTTCGCGGCGGCGCATCCAGGTACCGCGCACGTGGCGTTGGCGCGGCTGGAGCAGGCGGGGCGCGTGAAGCAATTGATCACCCAGAACGTGGACCGTCTGCATCAGCGCGCCGGCAGCCGCAACGTGATCGATCTGCACGGCAGGCTGGATGTGGTGCGCTGCCTTGTCTGCGGCGATCGCACCGGTCGCGATGCGTTCCAGCTGCGTTTGCGCGCAGCAAATCCGGATTGGCACACGGCATCGGCGCGGCTCGCGCCGGACGGCGATGCGGACGTCGAAGGCGTCGATTTCGGCCGGTTCACGGTGCCATCGTGCGAGGTTTGCGGCGGCACGTTGAAACCTGACGTGGTTTTCTACGGTGAATCGGTGCCGCGCGAAACCACCGCGGCGGCGCTCGCCGCAGTCGAATCTGCCGACGGCGTGCTGGTGGCCGGCTCGTCGTTGATGGTGTGGTCGAGCTTCCGGCTGGTGCGCGCGGCGGTCGCCGGCGGCATCGAAGTGGCTGCGGTCAATCGCGGTCGCACCCGCGGCGACGACCTGTTCGCGTTCAAGCTGGATGGCGAGTGCGGGGCGGTGCTGGATGCGACCCTCGAACGATTGGCCGAATGACTTCCCGGTGTCATCGCAGGCCGGATTGATTTTCTGTCGTCATTCGCGAGTTCGCAGGATGCGCGGCGGGCAATGTCCGCCCTACCGGCTAGCCGAATGACGTCCCGTCGCCACCGAACTGGCCGAATCTTCCCTGTCGTCATTCCGGTGCGCCCCGGAAGGGGCGAACCCGGAATCCATTTTCAGGGATTTCTGGAGCGTCGTCCGCCGGAAGCAGGGAGCGCGGCGGGCAATGCCCGCCCTACCGAACGCCATACCCGTAGGGCGGACACCGTCCGCCGGATGCAAGATGCACGGTGGGCAATGCCCGCCCTACCGAACTGGCCGAATCTTCCCTGTCGTCATTCCGGTGCGCCCCGGAAGCGGCGAACCCGGAATCCATTTTCAGGAATTTCTGGAGCGTCGTCCGCCGGAAGCAGGGTGCGCGGCGGGCAATGCCCGCCCTGCCGGCTAGCCGAATGACGTCCCGTCGCCACCGAACTGGCCGAATCTTCCCTGTCGTCATTCCGGGGCGCCCCGGAAGGGGCGAACCCGGAATCCATTTTCAGGAATTTCTGGGTTGTCGTCCGCCGGATGCAGGGTGCACGGCGGGCAATGCCCGCCCTACCGGCCCTCCCTCGCGCCTGCGGCGCAGCGCTTCGCGCTCGGCCCTTCAAGCCGCCCTTCGTTCCGAAGAGGGTGATTTTGTCTTCCCCCTTCGGCAGGAAGGGCGGAGCGACTACGGCCGACTGGATCGGCCGTGAACGGCGTCAGCCGGCCCAAAGGGCGAGTGCCAAGGATGGCGCGATAAGCGAACGCGCGCGCAGCGCGACGAGGGAGATGCGCTCTGAGTCAGGGCGCGGTGGCTGCGTCCTCTTCCTTGAACGCCGCCACCGGCACGCACGAGCAGAACACGTGCTTGTCGCCGTACACGTTGTCCACGCGCGCGACCGGCGGCCAGTATTTCACCTGCTTCAACGACGCCAGCGGGTACGCTGCCAGTTCGCGCGGGTAGGCGTGGGCCCATTCGCTGGCAGAAACCGCCGAAGCGGTGTGGGGTGCGTGTTTGAGCGGATTGTCCTCGCGATCCAGCCGGCCGTCCTCGATGGCGCGAACTTCTTCGCGGATCTGGATCATCGCGTCGATGAAGCGGTCGAGCTCGTGCAGCGATTCGGATTCGGTCGGCTCGACCATCAGCGTGCCGGCGACCGGAAAGGACAATGTCGGCGCGTGGAAGCCGAAGTCGACCAGCCGCTTGGCGATGTCCTCGGCATTCACGCCGCTGGCTTTTTCGAGCGGGCGGATATCGAGGATGCACTCGTGCGCGACCAGGCTGTTGCGGCCGGTGTAGAGCGTCGGATAGTGGTCGGCGAGCCGCTTCGAAAGGTAATTGGCGTTGAGCAGCGCAACCTGGGTTGCCTTAAGCACACCCTCGCGGCCCATCATCGTGATGTACATCCACGAGATCGGCAGGATCGAGGCCGAACCGAAGGTGGCGGCACTGACCATCCCTCCGGAGCGGCTGTTGCGGGAAGTCGTGCCATGGACGGCCGGCTCTTGATCTTCGCCGGCAGGGAAGCCGGCTGGTAAAAATGCCGCGAGGTGCGCCTTCACCGCGCACGGCCCGACGCCCGGACCGCCGCCGCCGTGCGGGATGCAAAACGTCTTGTGCAGGTTCAGGTGCGACACGTCCGAGCCCCAGCGGCCCGGCCGCGCGACACCGCACAGCGCATTCAAATTTGCGCCGTCGGTGTAAACCTGCCCACCGTGCTGGTGCACGATGTCGCAGATCGTGACGATCTCTTCCTCGAACACGCCGTGCGTGGACGGGTAGGTCAGCATGATTGCGGCAAGACGGTCGGAATATTTCCCGGCGTTGGCGCGAATGTCCTCAACGTCCACGTTGCCGTTGGCGTCGCATTTCGTCACCACCACGGTCATGCCGCACATGTGCGCCGACGCGGGGTTGGTGCCGTGCGCGGACTCGGGAATCAGGCAGACATCGCGCTGCGCCTGTCCGTTCGCATGATGGTACGCGCGAATCGCCAGCAGGCCGGCGTATTCGCCCTGCGCGCCCGCATTCGGCTGCAGGCTGATCGCATCGTAGCCGGTGATCGCGATCAGCTGTGCTTCGAGGCTGTCGATCAATTCGCGATAGCCGCGCCACTGTTCGGCCGGCGCCAGCGGATGGATGTCGGCGAACTCTGGCCATGTGATCGGAACCATCTCGGCGGTCGCGTTCAATTTCATGGTGCACGAGCCGAGCGGGATCATGCTGCGGTCGAGCGCGAGGTCCTTGTCGGCCAGTTGGCGCAGGTAGCGCAGCATCTCGTGCTCGCTGCGGTAGCTGTTGAACACCGGGTGGGTGAGGAATGCCGAGGTACGCGCCAGTGAAGCTGGCAGCGCGTCGGGTGTTTCGCGGTCGAGCGAGTCGATGTCGTCGATGCGTGCGCCGAACAGCGCCGCCAGCTGGTGCACGTCGTCGCGGGTGGATGTTTCATCGAGGCTGATCGCCAGCGAGGCGTTGTCGATGTGGCGCAGATTGACGTGCGCGGCGTTCGCCATCGCGTGGATGGTGTGCGCGTCGATGCCGGTGACGTGCAGGGTGTCGAAGAAATCGCCGCCGACCGTGATGCCGGCCTGGCGCAGCGCGGCCGCAAGGATCGCCGCGAGGCGATGGGTGCGACGGGCGATCCGCGTCACGCCTTCCGGGCCGTGGTAGACCGCGTACATTGCGGCCATCACCGCCAGCAGCACCTGCGCGGTGCAGATGTTGGAAGTCGCCTTCTCGCGGCGGATGTGCTGTTCGCGCGTTTGCAGGGTGAGGCGATAGGCCCGGTTGCCCTGTGCGTCCACCGACACGCCGATCAGGCGCCCCGGCAGCGAGCGCTTGTACGCATCACGGCAGGCCATGAACGCGGCGTGCGGGCCGCCGAAGCCGTACGGCACACCAAAACGTTGCGAATTGCCGACCACGATGTCGGCGCCCCATTCGCCGGGCGGCGTGATCAATGTCAGCGCCAACAGATCGGTCGCCACCGCGACCAGCGCACCCTTGTCGTGCAACGCCTCGCACAGCGACTTGTAGTCCCGGATGGTGCCGAAGGTATCGGGGTATTGCAGCAGCGCGCCGTAGCAGTCGAGGTTCGCGGCATCGGCTTCATCATCGATGCGAAGTTCGATGCCCAGCGGTTCCGCGCGGGTCTTCAGTACCTCGATCGTTTGCGGATGCACGTACTTCGACACAAGGAACACATTCGATTTCGACCTGGACGAGCGCTTCGCCAGCGTCATCGCTTCGGCCGCGGCGGTGGCCTCGTCCAGCAGCGAGGCATTGGCGATCTCCATGCCGGTCAGCTCGGCGCATAGCGTCTGGAAATTGATCAGCGCTTCCATGCGCCCTTGCGAAATTTCCGCTTGATAAGGCGTGTACGCGGTGTACCACGCCGGGTTTTCGAGGACGTTGCGCAGGATCACCAGCGGCGTGTGGGTGCCGTAATAACCCTGGCCGATGAAACTCCTGAACACGTCGTTCTTGTCGGCGATCGCGCGGATCTTGGCCAGCGCTTCGGTTTCGCTGACGGCCGGGGGCAACGCCAGCGGATTCTTCTGGCGGATCGACGCCGGCACTATCGCATCGGTCATGGCTTCCAGCGAGTCGTAGCCCACCGCGCGCAACATCGTCGCGATTTCGGTGTCGTCAGGCCCGATGTGGCGCGTGATGAACGCGTCGTGTTGTTCGAGGTCGTGCAGGGAAGGGGCGTTCTGGGTCATGGTGAATCGTCCGGATGGTGAGCGGCAGTCTGGCGAAGTACGCAACAACCGTCGCGAGCGAAGGCAGTGCCATCCATGGCCAAAACATTCCATGGTCGCCGGAGCGCAGGAAGCGGAGCGTACACGTAGGGCGGGCACAGTCCGCCGCATTCCATTGTTCGGCGGGCAATGCCCGCCCTGCGTGCGCAGCAGGTTGTTGCGTGCTTCGTTGTGCCCCTCTGTCCTTCTGCCTGAGAGTTTGGCAGCCGATGCGCTGCTTGCCCCTTCGGCGCCGGTCGTCGTTGCAGCAACGGT
>JBOHYV010000035.1:0-12346 GCA_050738135.1 Rhodanobacteraceae bacterium
CACCACCATGCTGGCTTTGAGGATGGTGCCTTCCAGCATCACGTTGTGTTCGTACAACGCCGAGAACAGCGAGCGCAGCGTCGCTTCGGTGACCTCGAAGCAGGTCTCGATGTCGTGGTCGCCGTCCATCAACACTTCGGGTTCGACCATCGGCACCAGACCCGCTTCCTGGCATAGCGCCGCGTAGCGGGCGAGCGCGTGGGTATTGGCGTCGATGCAGGTACTGCTCGGCATATCCTCTCCGATGGTGATCACCGCGCGCCACTTCGCGAACTCGGCGCCCAGTTTCACGTATTCCTCGAGTCTTGCGCGCAAGTCGTCAAGCCCTTCGGTCACCAGTTCGCCCGCAAAGCCGGCCAGCGGTTTCGCGCCCTTGTCGACCTTGATCCCCGGGATGATGCCCACGTCCTTCATCACTTTGGTGAACGGCACGCCCGCCTTGGTGGACTGGCGGATGGTCTCGTCGTACAGGATCGCGCCCGAGATGTGCTCGGCGAGACCGGGTGCGGTCAGCAGCATTTCGCGGTAGGCGCGGCGGTGTTCTTCCGAGTCGGGCACACCGACCGCGTCGAAGCGTTTCTTGATGGTGCCCGAGGATTCGTCGATGGCGATGATGCCCTTGCCGGGCGCGACCATCGCCTGCGCGACGGCTTCCATTTGGTCGATGCTCATGACCGTGTCCGTTGCTGTCTCTGGACCGCCAAGTATAGGCGAAATCGCAATTTGCTGGCCGGAACCGGCTTCCTTCTCCCTTCGCGAAAAGTTGCCCGATTACGGCCGACTGGATCGGCCGTGACGGCGGCAGCCGGCCCGTAGGGCGAGCGCCAAGGAGGGCGCGAGTTGGGGCAGATGAGGTCCGGATTCGCGCCTGTCCCGAGGTCGCGCGCGATGCTACTTGCGTGTGCCTCGCGCCTTTACCTGCCCCTTCGGGAGACCCTGGTGCTCCTGGCCATGCGTGGCGCATCTCCCGGTGGGAGAGGGGCTTTTCTCACCGATAACCCCGCGGGAAATCCTTCAGCACGCACGCGTTGGTGATTCGTTTGCGGGCGACCGGATCGGACGGAAGGTTGAAAGGAATGATGATGTAGGTGAACACCGGCTCGCGCGCGGCGTTGTCGGCGCCGGGCACGTAATGCATGTCCTTGACCGCGCTGGCTGCCACGGTCGTCAGGTCCCCGGCAGGGATCGTCTTGCGCACCACGATGTCGCGGGTCACGCCGTCCGAGCCGATCATGTAGGTGACCGCCGAGCAGGTGGGTTTTTCCAGATTGACTCCGCTGTTGGGCACGTCGACATCCAACGAGGTGTTGGTCATCACCCAGTAATCGGTCAGGTGATCAGGCTGGACGGCTTTGACGTTGGGTCCGACCGCGGCGAAGCTGGTGGCGCAGGTGGCCAACAGAGCGGCGGCAAGGATGGATCTGCTCATGAGTGGGACACCACGAATAACTGCTGAATTTGGATTCCGGGTTCGATCGACGGTGAAGCGTCGATCGCCCCGGAATGACGATCTGGGTCGTTATGCTTTTCCCGAGTCCCGAGTCCCGAGTCCCCTTACAGGTCCCTCAGGCTTTCGGCGATTCCGTCCGGCCCGACGCTGAGCAACTTGAGGGTATTGGTATCGCCGCCGCGGCCGGTGTGGTCGCCATGGGTCAGCAGCACGCGGTCGCCTTCGACAAGATCACCACGCTGGAACAACTGCTGTACGGCCTCGCGCACCACCAGTGCGGGGTAGGCGCCGTGACCGTCGAAGGCCATCGGCTTCACGTCGCGCAGCAGCAGCATGCGGCGGCGCGCTTCGGCGCTCGGCGTGAGCGCATAGATCGGCACCGACGAGCGGTAGCGTGACAGCCACTGCGCGGTCGTGCCCGATTCGGTCAACGCCACGATCGCACGCACGGGCAATTGCGTGGCCAGGAACATCGCCGCCATGGCCACGGCTTGATCGGTACGGTCGAGCCGGTGCGAGAGTACCGAAATGTCATCGACCGGTTCGAACTGGCTCTCGGCGCCAAGGCAGATCCGGCTCATCGCGGCCACCGCCACGTCCGGATGCTTGCCGGCTGCCGATTCCTGCGACAGCATCACCGCGTCGCTGCCGTCGATCACGGCATTGGCGACGTCCAGCACTTCGGCGCGGGTCGGAATGGGCGACTCCACCATCGACTGCAGCATCTGGGTCGCCGTGATCACCACCCGGTTGCGCGCCAGCGCCTCGCGGATGATTTTCTTCTGCAAGCCGGGCAGGGCCGCATCGCCGACTTCGACGCCAAGATCGCCGCGTGCAACCATCACCGCGTCGGAAGCGTCGATGATTTCCTCCAGCTTCTCGATGGCTTCGGCACGTTCGATCTTGGCGACCAGCCACGCGTTGCCGCCGGCCGCGCGCAACAATTTTCGCGCTTCGTTGATGTCGTCGGCCGAACGCACGAACGACACCGCGAGGAAGTCCGCCTTCAAGCGCGCAGCGAGCTCGATGTCGGCACGGTCCTTGTCGGACAGTGCGCCCAGTGACAAGCCGCCGCCCTTGCGATTGAGCCCCTTGCGATCGGACAGCTTTCCGCCGACCGCGACGGTGCAGTGGATTTGTGCACCTTCGATTTTCTCGACTTCTAGCTCAACCAGCCCGTCGTCCAGCAACAGGTGGTCGCCCGCGTTCAGGTCCTTCGGCAGGCCGAGATAGCTGACGCCAACGCGGGTCGAGTCACCCGTCGGCGCATCGACACGGCAATCCAGGGTGAAGGCGTTGCCGGCTTCGAGCTGCACCGGTCCGTTCGCGAAACGCTCGATGCGGATCTTGGGTCCTTGCAGGTCCGCCAATACCCCCACTTCGCGTCCAAGCTTCCCGGCTTCGGCCCGGGACTCCTGTGCGCGGCGCAGATGGTCTTCGGCGTTGCCGTGCGAAAGGTTCAGGCGGACCACATCCACGCCTTCGCGCAGTGTGCGTTCCAGCACTCCGGGGCCGTCGGTAGCCGGGCCAAGGGTGGCGACGATGCGGGTGCGACGGGTCTTGTTCATTCCGCCACGCTAGCACATGGACTGGCTGACGTCGCGTGGCATGTCAACTGTTCCGGAAGCGGTATCAAACATTTCGTCGTCATTCCGGACAAGCCCGTGCAGCGGGCGCGATCCGGAATCCAGTGGCTTTGCCTTTCGGATCGAGTGATGAAAGACACTGGATTCCGGGTTGACGCGCCAATGAAACAGGCACGTCCTCCGGAATGACGACAATAATCCGGGACGTGGCTAGAACCTCGGTCTTTCCGGCGCTTGCCGATAGCGTTCGAGTGAAGTGCGGATTTCCTCGCGCGCCGCCTCGGCGTCGCCCCACCCGGAGACCTTGACCCATTTGCCTTGTTCGAGATCCTTGTAGTGCTCGAAAAAGTGCGCGATGCGGTCGCGCCAGTGCGGCGGGGCATCGTCGATGTCACGGATGTGGGCGTAGCCGTTGAATACCTTGTCGCCGGGCACCACGATCAACTTGGTGTCGTTGCCGGCCTCGTCGTCCATGTTCAGGACGCCGACCGGACGGCAGCGGATCACCGAGCCGGCAATCAGCGGCAACGGCAGCAACACCAGCGCATCGACCGGGTCGCCGTCGCCCGAGAGGGTCCCGGGCACGTAGCCGTAATTGCACGGGTAGCGCATCGGCGTCGACAGCACGCGATCCACGAAGATCGCGCCGGAGGCCTTGTCCACCTCGTACTTGACGGGTTCGGCGTCTTTCGGAATTTCGATGATGACGTTGATGTCGTCCGGCACGTCGCGGCCGGCGGAGACGAGATCCAGGCCCATGGATTTGTCCTTGTGCAAACCGCGCATTTTACGCGGCGGCGAGCGTCGACGGCATGGCTGCAGGCTTTGCTCCTTCCCTTCAGCCGAGTAGGGCGGAACCGGCGCAGCCGCTTCCGCCAAAGGCGAATCCGGCGGAAACCGATCGGTGGAAACCGCTTCGCGGATTCCACTCTACGGGGGTTCCGCCCTACGGCGCCGAGGTCCATCCGGCTTGGGCACGAAGCCGGACGACGAAAAGCCCCGCATGCCGGGGATTTTCGATCGCTTCAATGCGCGACGGCTACTTCAGCTTGTCCCACAGGAAACTGTAGTCCATCGCGAACATGTTGGCCGATTGCCGGGCATCGGCGCCGGCACCGTGGCCGCCTTCGCGGTTCTCGTAGAACCACACGTTCCGGTAGCCCATGTGCTGCATTTTCGCCGCCATCTCGCGTGCCTGCTGCGGCCCCACGCGGTCGTCGCTGGTGGTGGTGTAGAACAGCACCGGCGGGTATTTCATGTCCTGCTTGACGTTTTCATAGGGCGAGAACTTCCTGATGTACGCCCATTGCGCGGGATCGGCCGGGTTGCCGTATTCACCGATCCATGAGGCGCCGGCTTCGAAATGGATGTAGCGCTTCATGTCCAGCAGCGGGATGTTGCACGCGATGGCGCCGTACAGCTGCGGATACTCCGTGAGCATGTTGCCCATCAACAGGCCGCCATTGCTGCCTCCCTGCGCGCCCAGATGCGCAGGTGAGGTGACGCCGCGCTTGATCAGGTCTTCGGCGACCGCGGCGAAGTCCTGATAGGCCTTGGGCCGGTTGGCCTTCATCGCGGCCTTGTGCCAGGTCGGGCCGTATTCGCCGCCGCCGCGGATGTTGGCGACCACGTACACGCCGCCGCGTTCCAGCCAGGCTCGGCCGATGCTGCCGGAGTAGTGCGGAAGCATCGAAATGCCGAAGCCGCCGTAGCCGTATTCCAGCACGCGGTTCTTGCCGTTCAATTGCATGTCGCTGGGCGCGACCTCGAAGTACGGGATCTTGGTGCCGTCTTTTGAAGTAGCGAAGTGCTGGCTGACGGTGAACTTCGAGGCGTCGAAGAACGCGGGTTCCTGCTTGAGGACCTTGGCCTTGCCTGCGCCGATGGTGCCCAGCTCCAGCGTGGACGGTGTGAGGTAGCCGGTGACGTTCAGCCAATAGGCATCGCCGTGGTCCGGGTCGACGGCGAAAGCACTGACTTGGCTGTTGTCGGGTATGCCGGGTAGCGACGCGCGTGCCCAGTGGCCGTCGGATCGCGGAGTGAGCACGGCCAGGCGGCTCTTGACGTCCTTGAGCGTATTGAGGATCAGGTGGTGACGCGTCCACGAAAACGAGGACAGCGCAGTGTGCGCATCGGGCTTGAACAGCACGTCGAACCGACGATCGCCGGCCATGAAGGCCTTGAAATGGATGGCCAGCAGGCTGCCGGCCGGGTACGTGGCGCCGCCGACCGTCCAGGGCGACTTGGGCTCCACCAGCAGCCACTGCCGATGCACGTCGGTACTGGCGTCGCTGGGTACGTCCACCCGCACCAACTTGCCATCCTTGCGCAGGAACAATCCGCTATGGAAAAAATCCTTGGCGATGGACACGAAGTCGCGCTCGAACCCGGGCGTACTGTCGTGGGATGCATCGACGGCAAGATCGGTCGGTTTGCCTGCGTAAACGGTTTTTGCATCCGTCAGCGCCGTACCGCGCGTCCATTCCTTGACGATGCGCGGGTAGCTCGACTGGGTCATCGAACCGGGGCCGAAATCGGTGCCGACGTAGATGTGGTTCTCGTCGATCCAGCCCACGTCGGTCTTCGACTCGGGCAGGTCGAAACCGCCCTTGACGAAGGTTTTGCCCGGAATGTCGAACTCGCGCACCACCACCGCGTCGCCGCCGTGGGGCGAGAGCGAAAGCAGGCAGCGCCGGTAGGCCGGCTTGAGACACTGCGCGCCTTTGAACACCCACGTGTGACCCTCCGCCTTGCCCAGCGCGTCGATGTCAAGCACGGTTTTCCAGTCCGGATGGGCGGTTTCGTATGAAGCCAGCGTGGTACGGCGCCAGATCCCGCGCGGGTGGTTCTTGTCCGTCCAGAAGTTGTAGTAATACTTGCCCATCTTGCGCACGTAAGGGATGCGCGCCTCGGAATCCATCACTTCCAGCAGTTGCCGGCGCAGGTGGTCGAAGGCAACGCCACTGCCGAAGGCGGTCGCCTCGGTGCGGGCGTTCTGCTTGTCCACCCACGCCAGTGCGCGTTTGCCGTGCACGTTTACCAGCCACGGGTCGAAGGGAAAGGGATCATGGCCGCCGGTGGCCGTGGTGGTTTGCGTGGGGGGCGTCGCGGCTTGTGCGCTTGTGCTCGCGACCCCCAGCGAGGCGGCGAACACCAGGATCGGCAAGAACGGTTTCATCATGGTCTCCGGGCATGGCGAATCCCGGCAGCATAGCTCCCGCTCGGCACGGCGTGCGCGTGCCTGGAATCGAAGGATGCAAGGCCGCTCGCAGGGCGACCTGGCCTCGCAGCGCATCAGATCCGCGAACGATTGCTGCGACTTCCGGGGGCGGGCTGTGCGACCCGGGGTTTCCGCGGCATGAAGGGCATCAACAATTGCCCACCCAGCGAAGCGGGCATTGGCGTGTCGATGCCGTAGCCGGTCGGCCAATGGGCGGGTGACTGAAACGTGCCGAACAGGTGGTCGACGAACGCGAACATCGCCGCGTAGTTGCCGTCGCGGCGGCGGTCATCGGTGTGGTGCCAGTGATGGAAAAACGGCGTGCTGACGACATGTTCGAGCAAGCCGAAGCGCCAGCGCACGTTCGCGTGGATGAAGAATCCCCACAGCGTGCCGGCAATCAGAACCAGCGTCGCGAGCGTCGCGCTGCCCCCGGTCAAGCCGAGGGCGAGCACGGGAATGAAGCCCCACATGCGCGGGAACACCATGTCCACCGGGTGCGCGCGGGTGTTGCTGAGAAAATCAACCTCCCGGGCGCTGTGGTGGATGGCATGGAACCGCCACAGCAATGGAATCTCGTGGGTGAAGCGGTGGCCCCAGTAGAAACCGATGTCGCCCACCACCAGCCCGAGCACGAGCCGGACCCATCCGGGCAGTGCGGCGATGGCATCGAGTGCGGCGGACGGGATGAGTTGGTGAACCGCGGCGCCCATCAGGACCAGCGGTGCACCCAGCAGCACGCCGACCAAGATCGAATTGAGCGCGTACCAGCCGAGGTCGGTCAGGAATTCACGCCGCAAGAAGGCCTGGCGCCGGATGCCGGCCAGCCGCTCCAGCGGCACGAAAACGGCGCACAGCAGGAGCAGCCAGGCCGTGAGGTGCAGGATCTCGGAAATCAGTGCGTTCACGACAGATACGCAGACTCATCGTCCGGGCGCGGAGGCACCCGGACGATAGCAGAGCCTCAAGCGATGTCGCGGTGGTCGATCCCGGCGAGACGGCGCTGGGCGCGGCGCCGCGCAAACACGGTGAGCAAGCCCATGCCCAACAGGCCAATACCGAACATCGCCAATTCCGGCGGTTCTGGAACGGCGTGGGTCACCGACACGTTGGTCAGCAAGGACACCGGCGGATAGCCACTCGGCGTACCGATCGCAAGGAATGTCAGCCAGTCCGATGTCGAGTCGGCCTGGAAACTGAACGATGAAGTATTCCAGCCCGTGAAAGCCTTGCCGGGATTGTCGATGAAGCCAGTGGAGTGGGAGTCGTTACCGAAGGACACCAGCAGGGACGACTTCGTGGCGCCGGTGCGGCTTTGCAACTGCGCCGCACCCCAGTCGAAGCTGACCGTGTAGGTCGAGCCAATAGTGAGGCCCGTGAGTTGCTGCTTGATGCTGGACTGCACGCCCGCGGCCTGGTCGCCATCGAGCCCAACGAACGTCGGGGTGCCGTTGGGTGCCGGGATCGGGCCCCACAACATTTCATGGCCGGTGGAGGTGTATTCGCCGGTTGCGTTCACGCTCGTGGCGGCGGACTGGCTCGGGTACCAGATCTCATACCCGTCGTTGCCGGTCCAGTCCGTGATGAACTGCTGGGCGGTGAAGCCGTTTTTGACCCCGTTTCCGAATTGGGTTGGTGTACTGGTCCCGTTCGTGGTCTGGGAAAAATCACCGTTGGTGATCAGGTTGATCGACGTCGCGTGGGCGAGCCCGATCGAACCCACCGCGAGCAAGGCCGCGGCACAAAGTGTTGAGAGTCGCATGGAAATCTCCTGCGTGATGCGCCTTGTTCAAGCGCCGGTAGTGGTCAAGAACACGTTTCAACTTGCGATGGCTGTCCGGCAATCGGGCCGGCAGCTGTCGGCATCAGAGACACATCGTCCGGGCCCGCATGCGCCGGACGATGTCATGACTCAAACTTGCCTTCAGCCAAGCTCGCTTCCGTCGCCTTCCGCGAGACGGCGTTGGGCGCGGCGACGCGCGAACACGGTCAACAGGCCCAAGCCCAGCAGGCCGATCCCGAACATCGCCAGCGCCGGGGGTTCGGGGACACTGGTCATGGAAACTCCGGTCAGCACCGCGAACGGTGGCAGGCCGCCGGGCGTGCCGATCGACAGGAAGCTCAGCGTTGCCGAATCGGAATTCGGCGTAAAGGTAAACGACTGGTGCATCCAATCGCTCCATCCATGGGTGTCGATGGTGACGCCGTCGGTCTGGAAATACTGGCCCACAAAACCGGTCGGCGCGGGGTCGCAGCTGTAGACATCGGCGAACGGTTGGTATGTGTCGCCTGGATCCGAGGAGGGTGCCGGCGCGGTCAAGTCACAGGCATTCACTGCGCCGAACAAGGCGCTGTTGCCCAGTGCAACCTGCAGCACATCGGAAGTGGGGCCGGTCCTGGACATTTCCTGCGTGACAGCCCAGTAGAAGCTGACCGTGTACTGCTTGTTCGGGTCAAGGCCGCTGAGATCCTGGGAAATGCCGAAGTTGATGCCCTTCTGACCGTCCATTCCGATGAACGTGCCGGCCCCCACCGGAGGCGTGGTCACCGCAGCCGGCAGACGCTGGGTGGACGCGTTGCCATACTGGGTGCAAGCGGACGTCGAGGAGGCCGCGGCGGCGTTGGGATACCACAACCCATAGCCGCCATTGCCGGTCCAACCGGAGACGAACTGGCCGCCCCAGCTGCACGACGGGCTACCTGCGGTTCCGGAGCCGCTGCCGAATTGCGTCGGGCCGGACGGAGTTGGCGAGGTCGAACTGAAATCGCCGTTGTTGATGAGGTTGACCGTCGTTGCGTTGGCGAGGCCGATCGAGCCTGCGGCGAGCAGCGCCAGTGTGCAGAGAGTTGGCAGTCGCATGAGACGCACCCCTGTGTGCGAGTCGGATCGATCGATACAAGGCAATTTGCATGCCAACCATGAAATATCATTCAAAAACAATGTATTACAATTTAACCCGCCCCTCGGCGTGCGACAAAATGTAAGGAAAACCGACAGCCGGCGGGGTGGAAATCCGTGGGGCAAGCGGTCGTCTGCGCTTGGCGCCCTCCGACTCTGCAGGCAAGCCATTGATTTACTTGTGAAGGCCGTTCGCTGTTTGCCGGCCATTCAAAAAGCGTAAGAAATCTCGACACTTCGACGCGCATCTCCAACAAATCACCCCGCGAACCGCTCTGCTCATTCGCCCCCATCCGCGCCAGGTGCGGGCGCAACCAGCGATCCGGCTTCGGTGAACAGTGAAAATGCACAAGCTCGCGCGGCCCCTGATGGACGATCGGCGGTGGCGAAATCCGCTTCGCGCCCGACTCCGCGATCGGCTGGCGCACGATCGGTTCGGCGCTGCCGAAACGACGTTGGCGGCGCGCGCGCCGTGTCAGTGTCTGCTGATCGCGATGATCAGGCGGCGCGATGGCGCTCGCCCGCTGTCGCGGCATATGCGTTGACGCTCCCGGACTTGCGGGACCCGACAAGGTTGCTGCAATCCGCCTTCGACCGAGGTCTATACTACGCGGGCAAAAATCGTTCGAGTGGTGCCAAGGGTTTCGGACTGCGCGCATGCGGCGCGCAATTGGGGGCATTGATGGAACGGATGTTCAAGCGGTCCGTCGGCGAGTTGCAGCTCATCGTCGCGGAGACCGACCGGTTTTTTTCAGACAATGCGATCGATCCATCGATCCGGGTCGCCGTGGACCTGTCGATCGAAGAATTGTTCGTCAACATGGTCCAGTACAACCGGGGAACCGACCACGACATCTTGATGCGCCTCAGCAAGGTGGACGGCGGCGTCGAGGTGTGCCTGACCGACTACGACGTCGAGCCATTCGATCCATCGCACGCCCCGCCATATGACGCCAATACGCCGCTGGCCGAGCGCGAACCGCGGGGCATGGGGTTGTATCTGGTGTCGAAGATGGTCGATTCGATGCACTACGAATACCGCAACCGCGAGAGCAGGGTCACCTTCTTCAAGGGGGCGGGGGCGGCACCATGATGGAAATCCACCTTGACGATCGGCGTCACGTGGTGATCAACGGCAGGCTCGATGCGAGCCAGGCCGAACGTGCGCAGACGTTCCTGGATCAGGTGCAGGCGCCCTGCGTGCTCGACGTGCAGGGGCTGGAATACATCTCCAGCGCCGGTCTGGGGGTGCTGCTCAAAACGCACAAGCGGCTGATGGCCTCGGGTTCGGGTATCAGGCTCGTCCATGTCAACCCCCACATCAGCGACATCTTCAAGTACTCGGGCATGGACAAGCTGTTTTCCATCGACGCGTCCGCCGATACCTGAGCTTGCGCCGGCGGATGCCGGCAACGATGACCTTCCTTGACGCCCGCGCAGCGGGCGCACCAACTTTTTTACGGGTGCACCGTAGTTATGGATGAGTCGGGCGACGAGCTGGGTCCAGAACTGGTGAAACGGCTCGTTGCGGGCGACAGGGATGCGTTCGAGCGGTTGGTGCGTTGCTACGAGCGGCCGGTCTTCAATCTGGCCTGCCGGATGCTCGGAAACGCCGCCGAGGCCGCGGATGCGACCCAGAATGTTTTCCTCAAGGTATTCGAGCATCTGGAGAGCTACGACCCGAAATACCGGCTGTTCAGTTGGATCTACCGCATTGCGGTGAACGAGTCGATCGACCGGCTGGAGCGGCGCAAACACACGGTTGCCGGTGAAATGTCGATCGAGGACGAGTTGCTGGACAGCCATGAGCGGGGCCCGGACGAACAGGCTGAAGCGGGCCAGATGCATGATCTGATACAGGTGGCATTGATGGAACTGCAAACCGACTATCGCACTGTGGTCCTGTTGCGGAATTTTTCCGGATTCCGCTACGGCGAGATCGCCGAGATACTCGGGATTCCCGAGAAGACCGTGAAATCCCGGCTGCATGACGCGCGGCGTGTCTTGCGCGAGCGGCTGTGTTCGCACGGGGTGGTCTCTGCATGAGCGACTTCCGCTATATCGAATGGCTCGAAGCCGAGCTCGACGGCGAGATCGGTCCGGCGGAGCGGGAGTTGCTTGCGCGGGCACTGGCGGACTCTGCCGACTTGCGTGCGCAAAAGGCATCGTTGCAGGAGTTGGCAGCGCGACTGCGCGCGGCGCCGCCGGCAGCGCCGCTGCCGCCTGACCTGCATGCGCGGATTCTGGAAGCGGTCGACGTCGCACGGACCGCACGGCAGCACCGGACGTCGGAGGGAGCACAATCACCAACCTTTCGGTCAGCCCACCGTATTGGATGGAGCAGAACGGGGATCAAGCACGCCCACATACACACCCATGTACAACGAGGTAAGCCCATGAACAGCACGAACAGGAAGGTTTTGGTGGTCGGCATCGCGGCGGCCGTCGTCGCCGTGGCGGTTGGCGTGGCTTACATGGGGGATGTGATTCCCCACGGCGGCAGCGAAATGGCAGCCGGAACCATCGCACCCGCGCAACGCTACGAGTCCAGCCAGATCAGCAGCGCTGACGTCAAGCTGGGCAACCAGAGCGTAGCCCAATTCATGCAGACCGACACGTATCAGCACATCATCAGTAACCCCTCGCTGGTCAAGGCGCTGGGCAGCGATGCGTTTCGTCAGGCGATGAGCAGTGACGCGTTCCGGCAGTCGCTGACCAGCCCGGCGTTCCTGAAGGCCATGAACAGCGATGCCTTCCGGCAGGCTTTGACCAGTCCGGCGTTCTTGAAGGCCATGAACAGCGACGCGTTCCGGCAGTCGCTGGCCAGTCCGGCGTTCCTGAAGGCGATGAACAGCGATGCGTTCCGGCAGGCGTTGAACAGCCCGGCGTTCCTGAAGGCCATGAACAGCGGCGCATTCCGGCAGGCACTGACCAGCCCGGCGTTCCTGAAGGCGATGAACAGCGACGCGTTCCGGCAATCGTTGACCAGCCCGGCGTTCCTGAAGGCGATGAACAGCGATGCGTTCCGTCAGGCCATGAACAGCCCGGCTTTCCTGAAAGCCATGAACAGCGACGCATTCCGGCAGGCGTTGACCAGCCCGGCGTTCCTGAAGGCGATGAACAGCGATGCGTTCCGGCAGGCGCTGACCAGCCCGGCGTTCCTCAAGGCGATGAACAGCGATGCGTTCCTC